>NZ_NHOX01000001.1:0-34782 GCF_002252745.1 Halorubrum sp. Ib24
TATGGGGACCGAGCTGCTATCGCTGATCGAAATATCGTATTGATCACGAATTGCGAAGTCGCTCTCAATGGAACCAACGGAACTACCGTCCGGGTCTGTCACCTCGAATTTATGCCCGATAAACTGTCCTACCGGCAGGAGTTTTCGACCCATCGTGATGAGCCCCCCACGTGAAGTAATCTCTGCGAGGAGCGACCCATCCTCCGCGTCGCGGATTCGCCATGTGTCTTGGAACAGCGAAAAATCGTTGTCCAGAATGACGAGAGGTTCTCCAGTATGGCCATCGGTAAGTGCGTAGTCACCAGCAATATCCCAGGTGCCACTGGCCTCTACAGTGAACATCTCGTTTTCGTCGGCGTCGACGAACGGAAACGTGTCCTTCCCCTCATACATACTGTAGGTACAGCGAAATATCGTGTCGCCGGTGATATCTTTGCCTTCATATTCGGGTTGAAGATTCTTGTCCTGTCCCGTCTGTTCGACGGTATACTGACTCCCAGAGAGGCCGAGACCAGCAACGCCGTATTGCTGTGGTGTCTCCATATTCAAAATATTGTGCATAGCTAACATTTAAATATAGGGCATTCTGGCTGGTAGATCTGTTGAAATCTTCGGAACCTGACCGGCATGGCGTGCAAGCTATCGAACGTGAAGCCTGTCATGTCATAGAACTCTTCATACGCTATAGTCACTCTGGGTATCTTTTGAGAGCGTTATGACCTAAGGAGTGCGTGCACCAAGTGCACGCCGATAACAACCGTTCAGCCGTGTTTAGACGCTACCGGCTCTGTTGAAATCCCATTCTTCAGATACATTCTCACTTGAAACAGCCAGTCGCTGAAGACTGCGCACTGAATGGTTCTGAAATGAGGGGCCCCGAGTCAGTATCTTCTTGATGCTATATCCTCGAAAGCAGGTATGGTCGGTATAGGGACTATTATTATCGCAATTACGTTCGTCGTCGCAATGGTGGTGACTCTGGGTCTACTACTGCGGTTGTTGAAAGACGCTGATGGTCTATGATTCAGCTGTACTGACCGCGACCGGGGCAGAATATATCACTTTCTGAGGATTTCAACAGAGCCACGCTACCGATTACGTAGGTTAGCGTTTATGTTGAATGAACAGGACCGGTCTATGAGAGCCCCTCTGTTCCATTTCGTTTTCGGATAGCGGCCGTTTCGTCCGATCGACACCGGTCTAAACAAGGCTGGGCCTGAGCAAGAGATATACCATCCACGATTGATCTGGGCGTATGGAAGTTGCCCTCCGGACCGCACTACTGGGAAGTGACCAGAAGCGATCGTTACAGGGAGTTCTCACAGCGGCGGGAGTATCTGTGCTCGTTCTAATTATTCCGTTCCTGCCGCTTGCTGGGGGTGTAATCGTTGAGCCAGGTTTTGTGATAGTCGGATTCGGGCTGGCAAGTTGGTGGGCCTATGACAATAGTGGGCTCGCAATCAGCGTACTCCTGATATTAGCACCGGTGATAGCTAGACTGACATACTACTGGTGGCTCTACCTCAACCAGCCATCCCCAGTCGCACTCCCATTGTCATTCGGCGGAGTCGGCGCGTGGAAAATGTGGATTCCGTTGGGCCTATTACTTGGGATACTCGCATTCGGGGTCGGCGTTGTCGTCCGCCGGGGCCGCCAAGTCACTGCTGGAGAATCCAATACGGTTGCTTGAGTATCAACCAGACCGGCACGAAACTAAGCATTCGTCCGTATACGTGCCCCATATTCAGTAGCGTTCACGTGATCCCCTCAGTTTCTGTCAATAGCAACGTGCGAAATATAGAGCGTCGATCCAGCAGAGCGACCTCAGTAGTTCGAGTCCGCGAGGAGGGGCCGACGGAATAACTGAGAATTACCTCAACGAACGATGACCACTGTGTATGAAGACATTTACCGCCCGGTTTGGAGTCGTAGATATGGAAAGACGGCAATATCTGCAGGCAATCGGGGGATGTTTTGGTGTCGTTTCAATATCCGGGTGCACAGAGATTCTTCCGGGTAGCAATCAAGAATCCGAGTATCCGGGAGGAACGTTCCTCGTCGAGAACACAGGAAACAACGCTGTCCCAGTCTCGGTAGAGACGAAATTAGATCAATACGACGCCTCACTTGATATTGAGGTCGCTGCCGGAACGACGGTCGCTCGTCCTGAGTTCGTCACTGCTAATCAGGGTGAAATCGTTACTCTTGTCGCTCAGTTCGGCTCAACAGGGGACGCTATACGATTCCAGTTCCTCCCAGCAGGCGGAGAAGATACTCCGCCAGAAGTAGCGCAACTCACGGTCGAGAACGCCGTCGAGGCAAGTGCGACTTGGACTGCGACAAGTGGAAGATGACCTCCTCCTCGCCGTAAACGGAGAGGGAGCGGAGCTCCCTCAGGCAGTCGGGCTACGCCCGACGACGGCGAGGCTTCCCACGGCACTACACCGCTGGGGTGGGATATTTGCTGGTTCACGGCCTGTCGGCATGACAGGCCGATGGCGGGGCCACACCGCCGTTACTCCTATCCCGGCAGGGGACTCGGAGTTATCTTGACCGAGACACCACAGCGGTTCGAGAGTGTGTCTCGAACGTTCTAGGCCTCGGAGTCCCGATATTGTGCATTTGAGTGGGCGGTGTGACCGCCTCGGTGTACGTCATGCTACGATACACTGTTAATTAAATATCCGTATTGTTGCTGAACATAGGTTGTGGAGGCGTTGTCGGATTCACGCCCGCCGTGAACGGCGGGACTCTCTCCTCGAAGAAAGATAGATCGGTCCCCACCCATCGCTAACTCGCTGCGTACACGGCCTGTATGCAGACCGGGCCGCCCGAAACAGTCGAGTTTTGTGGCATTATTGAAGCCCTCAACAGGTGATACACTCTGACCCGGCCGTGGTCAATACAAGGGATACAGATACGACCTCCCAGAATGGTAGTCGGTTGAGCGCTATCGGGTTTCGAACGACACCCCGTCGGGACCGAGAGCGGCATGGATAACAACGGATTCATCGACAGAGACGGTCGTTTCGCCGCCGGTGTTCGCCTCTTGAGCCGTGATCTGAATACGATACTCGCCAGATTCGTCAACCGGATACGAGAGCGCCGTCGTTTCCTCGGCTCCGAGCGAGCGGTCCGTACGCATGACCACCCGCATATCCGATGCTCTGGTGATATCGATATTAACGGCTACCCGCTGATTCAACTCGTTGTCGATCACCAAGTTCGGATCTCCCAACTCCAGACATCCGGCAACTCCCAAGAGAGACGCTCCAACGGAGGCAAGCATCTGTCGCCTAGTGGAGGGCATACAGGCCAGTTCAAAACGCATCACTAATGCGTTTTGCTTCACGGGCTTTGTTGAAATCCTCAGCAGGTGATACGTTCTAAACTAGCTTCGGTCAGTATAAGAAAAGGTCGCATCAACTCGCGTCATTTGGATCAAAGGCGTAGTAAACGACAGCCATTGTGATTCCCATCATTACTGGCCCAAAACTTCCATCACCCGACAGTAGGAGCCTAACAGCAAATACACCCACAGCGGAGACGAGGCCAACGAGGAGGGCATAAGGAACACGGGATAGGCCACGTACGCAATCGTCAAGCCGCTGGTACAGACCCCGCAGAGTATCCATACCACAATCACCGTGGATGGGTGAATGTGTCTTTCGTTAGAGATACATTCTTTGGGGAACAGGTTTTCAGGCAAGAACCTGTCTGAAGGAGAGGATTTCAACAAGACCGCTTCACGATTTAGTGGATGGCACTCTGGCGGAGAGCAACCATCGCAATCAGGCCATTCGCATGCCCTATCTAACAGTTAATTTAGTAAATATCTAAGCGGAAATTTGTTAAGAACGATTCTATGACAGGCTTTATTGTAAGTTCAGTTGTATCGAGTTGGCATCACCACCGGTAGTAGTACGCATGTTTCCAGTCATGAACGATGCCACCTGGGATTCCATTTTTTATGACAAGAGTTGTAGCCGTTGCCACGGAGACACTCACAAGTAACACGATAATAGCGTTTGTCCATCGCTGTATTCCGGTCAATCCAGTTCGATACCAAGCGAACGCGGCAACAGTGATGCCGATAACTGTGATGCTTGCAATCTCATCTCTACTCAAGCCAGCCCTTATCATGGTCCTCCATCTGAATACACGCGGCTGTACAGCGTCCATCCGATGGCCGAGACCGCGACGATGATGCCAATAACCGCAGGGATAGTGTTCGCAGAGCCGTTGAACGACCAGTCAAAAATCAAATAACCGATGACGGCAATCAGCGCGACGATAGTCCCGATGGCTCTGATCGCTGGTGAATCCGAACGACCACTACCAGGCATACCTGATTGACATCTGCACACGGTATTAAATCTAGGAGTTACCAGTCCTGAAACGTCGCTACGATAACTAACTAATTTTATGACACGCTGCACTGCAACATATACGCTGTGTATGCAGCAAGCCCTTGGTAAACTATCAGCGACAGAGGTTTACAACAAATTCAAATGTTGTAATTCAACCACAACCAAGTATGACTCACGATCAATCGATCTGTTGGCAACGTAAACTTGTTCGGTTCAAACTGTGGCTATTTGCGTAAGTAATCCGACAGCCCAGAGTAACAAGCCAGAGATCAGGAGATACGTTAGCGGGTTATACTCACTGACGATTGGATTCTCCTCATACCGTGCCAATCCGTAGAGACTGGTCAGTAACAAAAATAAACCACCCGCCAGCTGTAACACAGTTCCGATGGTGAGTCGTAACTCTCCACCGACACTGACCTGAGCTAACAACAAGACACTGACAAAAAAGAAGCAGAGAGCGACTAACCTAGAGGGGTTCATAACCGCGAGTTACACTCCACGACCGGTATATTTACTGTTTGAACACTACGATCACGCACATAACGCCCAATTGGACGGTAAATCATACGGCCAGCGCTGGATGGACGAGACTGTCGTTTCAATCATCAAACTGCGACCACTATTCGAGTGGCCAAATCAACCGAGAAGACGTCACGCAGCGGTTGTGAGTGGGCCGGGGGCTTTCGACACTTACTGACCGAATAGCGCGGTCAAAGCAGATTCATCTCGCTTGGCTTTGTTGAAACCCTATTCTTTAGACATATTCTCGCCTGAAACAGTCGGTCGATGAGTGCTGCGAACATATCGATCCTGCGCTCAGTCACCTAAGGGGTCGCCACCTAATGTATGCGACTACTCCAAGAAGAGCAATTAGAACGGACAGGCTCTGTTGAAATCCTATTCTTCAGATATAATATCGCGTATAACAGCCGCTCAGCAGGTGCGCTTATTCACCGGTATCTGTTCGTTCCCCTATCCAAAAACCAAAGAGAAGGATAGCAAACCCGGCTACTACGGCTATCCAAAATCCCGGGTCTAGAACCATCGCAGGTGAAAACTCACTCGGGGCTAGAACCAACGTCCAAAGAGGGACACCAACCAGCAGACAAGCCAGCGCAATAAACATAAATTTGCGATAGGGATTCATCTTGTATAGATAAGTACCATTTGGCGTGAGATATATGCTCTCCCTTTCAGGGTAGTTTGTGAATGTTCTGTAGTGACCGAAACCGCGGTAAGATGTATCAAATTCTGAGGATTCCAACAGAGCTGGTTCTGTTGAAATCGTTAAGCGGTGATAGGATCGGCGTGAGAGATGCAGAAAGGATATTCAACAGGAGGACATCAAAAAGAAGTGTACAGCTTTCCAAAGTCCAATCATGCGCAAGGCCCTCTATCAAACTGGTATCGGATTGTATATTCTGTGGATAATAGCGACGACGCTGCTCATTCTCGGTCGATACACGCCGTTTCCATCGTATAAAATCGTTCACTCAGCGGTTGTAACTGGCGCAGTAGTACTTAGTATCCTAGGTGCGGGGCAACTTTTCCGGAAAGGCTATCGAAAGGTCGTCTCGGGGTAGATACGCGCTCTGAATGTAGCACAGCCTCGACAAACTATCAGCGACCAATGGTTTCAACAAAGCAATTATACGAATTCAAGGAGAGCAGCTGCGGCTAGCCGCAGGATGAATCCGACAACATGGAATTAATACACGTCCGACGGATTAGTTCGAGTTTCTAATATATACTTTGAAGTTCCCAAAACCATGATACGATAGTAAACCGCCCGCCGCAACCGGTCCGAAGACCGGCATTGTCCCTGAAACGTATGTTTCAACTGGCGGATGGCTGTCTCTATCCTCCACCGGTGGCGGTACTGATAGCCGAGTCCCTCCAAGTCCCGCTCACCGACATCCATATCTGTAATCCAGATGGTGTGTGTATCGCTTTCGCCGCTCCCGGCATCAGGCGTCTCCGCTACAGGAGGCATCTTGCCGTGTCGATCAAGCCGGGATTGGGGGCTGCTGTCAGGATCCGTCTCGTCTGAGGAACTATCATTAATGCTCTCGGTTTGGTCGTGATAGCGAGTGAGATCTGTCGCTGGCGTAGTTTCTTTTTGCCCGACTTCTTCGTCGGGGACCGGCCAGATGATCGCGTTGAACGTCCGGTGACTCGCATCGAAATTGGTGAAAGTAATATCTTCTTTTTTTGGTTCCCCCGAGGAGGCGTTCTCAGCGAGCTCCGTATACATCTCTTTATCAGGGGCCTGAATCATCCAGTTCAGTCCGTGTTCTCGGCACGCTGTGACAATATCGGCTTCGAACAACTGGCTGTCCATGTAAATCCTGCCGAACTCGGGGTCCGCATTTTTGCGAAGTTGCTGAAGCATTCGGTCAAGTGCTTCAGCCTTCTCACTCCGCTCTTTGAGTGGAGTTGCACCTAAAATGGCTCTGTTGAAATCCTCAGCAGGTGATATGTTCTTGGAGTCGTGCTGAATACAGGGCGCAGGCCGTGTTTAGACGCTAAGAATATTGCCTGAATGGCGTGATTTCGAGGAAGTGAAGCGAGCAGAGTTCGATGTGCCTTCGAAACTCGCCCGCTTCACCGACCGATGTGTGGCTTTGTCTCAAAAAGCTGTCGGGAGTGACGGAAATCAGCCTGTCAAGAAAGGGGAAGGTGGCTACGCAGACTGGGTGATCATCACTCTCCACGGACTTCGCGAATACCTCGACCTTCCGTACCGCCGACTCCTCGATATCCTCCGTGAAATGCCTGATATCGTGGAGAAAATCGGGCTGTCGGTCGAGGAGTTGCCGGACTTCACCACGGTTTGTGCTCGGAAAGAAGCGCTGAAGATGCGCGTCTGGCGAGTGCTGTTGCGGCTGTCTGTGAATCTATTTGATACTGGAGAGATTCAGGCCATCGACTCCACCGGTCTCGCTCATCGTTCGTCCAGTCACAACTACGCGAAGCGCGTCAAAGGCACGTTTGAGTCGGTTAAAACCACGCTTCTCGTGGATTGCTCGACGAGAGCAATCCTCGACGTTCACTGCTCAAAGAACCTTCCACACGACACACAGATCGCGTGGCAAGTCCTCACGAGAAATCTCGAACAGCTAGGAACTGTAGTCGCCGACAAAGGCTTTGACTGGGACGAACTCCGTCATATGCTGCGTGAAGAAGGCATCAGACCGGTGATCAAGCACCGTGAATTCTACTCGCTTGATGCCGCTCACAATGCTCGGATCGATGATGAAACGTACCATCGACGGTCTATCGTCGAATCGATATTTTTCGCGCTGCGCAAGCGATTCGGCTCGACGATTAAAGCCAGAACGTGGTTTGGTCAGTTTCGAGAGATCGTCCTAAAGGCCGCCATCAGAAACATCGAGCAGTCTCTCACCGCCTGAACCACGTGAATTCGAGCGTCTAAACAAGGCCCAGGGCGCATATCAAACATCGTGAGCAGGTTCAATTCGTCGTGTAGGGCGGGATAGACGCGTACGACAGCAATCAGAGCAGACGCGAATAGACCAGAGGACTACGCTACGTACTGTCTCGATACTTAGAATAATAGGTGAAGATTCCAAAAGCCAACCCACCTGCTGCTCCCGGTATTGCGGCAGAAATCACGCTAGCGTCCGAGAGAAGCACGTCTATCGAAACCCACAGCAGTACCCAAACGACAACGTTCATCGGAATATAGAGCCACGGATTCGTCCGACTCCATACGCCTTCAGCCATTTTGTCGCTCTTATTAGGCTTGTTAGGTAATTCTTCTGAATCTGATAGTGATCCGAGCTAATTCCGTGACCGACACACCCTCTGTATCTCGCACGACGCTCCTGACGGGGAATGAGTAGGTTTCTGCGGTCGTGCTGAATACACAGCGCGTCTCGGTCACCGGGCTCTCGGGCATTGGTGAGAGGATGAAGGCTCCCTATCGAGAAACTGCGGCGGCGTGCGCCGCTGCGTATCCCGGACTACAGCAGACGTTGAGCGCGTATCGGACGTAACGCGGGTCGGTTGGCGTCGCCTACGCCAGCGCGATTCCCGCCGCGACGGCGAGACTCGTCAGTGCGAGGCTGACGAGCGCGACTGTTGTCCGGCTGTGGTGTCCGTCGCGGTCGTCGGAGTCGAACCCACGACCGGTCAGAACGCCGAGGCCGACAGCAACCGCGGAGAGGCCACCGGCGAGCGCCAGCGTCGTCCAGAGTTCCAGTCCGTGCTGTGCGACTTCTCGTGTAGCCGTCCCGGCGAGAAGGACGCCGGTTGCTATCGGGGCGGCGGCTGTCGCTTTGTTGGAGGGCATCAGTCAAATATCCAACGCGCGTCTAAAAACAGTGGCGATGCCGTTCCGCGGACAGTGGTCGGTACAGGCGACCCAAGAATCGTTCAGTACAGACTAGGTATTGACTGCTCAGAGTGATCGGTCAATGTTGTGACTGAGACAAGCAATAGTGAGTTCACGGAACTGCTTCCACCATCGTCGGGAGCGAACAAACGCACCGTACTTCCGCTTGAGCGTTGAGTTGACCGCCTCGGATTGACTCCGCTGGCCGTAGAGACCAGCGTCTAAGCGCGCGTTCCATGCCTTGTAGAGCGATGTAAACTCACGATGCTTTATCAGTGGCCGAACCTCGTGTTGCCGGGCAAGTTGCCTGATCTTCTGGTCGTCGTAGCCCTTGTCACCGAGTAGAATGCCAATATCCTCGGGGTTGCGCTTGATCAACGACGGCGCAATCTGGCTATCGTGTTTTCGTGTTGTCGTCACGTGGAGATCGAGGATTGCGTTCACTTTCGTATCGACCAGCAACGTCACTTTGAGCGGCTGAATCGTGAGTTCGGCTCGTTTCGTGTAGTGTTTTGAGGCGGACTGCGGTCGAATCCTGACGCATCAACTCCAACGACACCGCTCGTCGGAAGTAGCGTCGCTGAGAGAGTCAATATGGCACGCCAGACAGCCATATCAAGCCGGTTGAACGCCTTACAAAGCGTTGATGGCGTAGGAAGTTCAGCTAATCCGAGGGCGTGACGAATGCGCGGCATCTCGATCAGTTCGTCAAGCAGGCCACGATAGGTCGTGTCCTTCCGAACTTTGAGACACAGCAAAACAACGTGCTGGGGAAGTGTATAGCGATGTTTGGAGAACTTCGAGGAGTATCGAGAAACCGCTCGGCGTGCCAAATGGATCGCCTTCTCAGTAAATCGGAGAATCTGCGACTTCGGGAGGGCCTTCATCTCATCGAATTACACGGCGAACATGTAACTCTCTGAGGATTTCAACAGAGCCCCTAAAATGTAGTTTCGACCGGGTGTGACGGTCGATAGAACAGCATAGTGCCAGAATTCGGTCGTGTTATCATCGTTGATCGACCCCGTCACCCATCTGTTCTCCTTCCCATACCAGCCAACAGTCGTGAGGTCGTACGCTAGGTGGATTGGTTCCGACGGGGCGAGGTTTTCGCGCTCGAGGAGGCGACACGTGGCATTGATGAACTTCGTTTCAATGTCTTCCACCTCGTAATCCCCCTCGGTGCCCGCGTTTGGGATATACTCGAAGAGCGTCGAGGCTGAGGGGGTGTCTCTGTCAGACTGCCAGTCAAGAAGTTCGGCGCCGTTCTTCGCGGCACATTGCTCGATGGCGAGGTGTGCGAACAATCGGTAGATGTCCCCAATCGAATACTCGTAGTTGGGGGCCAACCGGTCGCGGTCGAACCGAAGCGGGGGAGCGACCAGCGCCATGTACTCGGCGACGACTCAGCTCGCCTCGCTCATTTTGTGGTCCATGCTGACCGTCCAGTCCTCGTCGTTCTCCCGGTAGTAAGCACGCGGCTTCGACGGGTACGTGGAAGTCCGGTCGAACGAGGGTCCTCGGGGGGTCAGCGCATAGAGCGCGGCGTTGTGACTGTACTCGGCGGCTTCAGATAGAAAGTCGGCGTCGAATTCACTGATGGCGCTCGAAAGTTTCGAGTAGTGCGTGCCATCACCGGAGGTGAAGCAGGCTTCGCGAGCGACAGGACCCCCCTTCTCCAGAATCTGTTGGAGTTCACGATATCCCCCGACGAACTCCTTCAGAACACCGGCCCGATACATCCGTTGTGTCCGGCGGTCGAGACCGTCCCAGTCGTCGATCTCATCACACTTGGGGGCTATCCGCAGGTCGAAATGCCGGAGCGCCCAAAGCGTTTTTTAGTATCTTTGTCGTACTCAGTGTCACCCCCGAGTTCCACGAGTTGGTTTTTCTCCTCCCACCGGTCGACGTCGTAGGTAGGTGTGGGAGTATACGGATCAAGGGGGTCAGGATGTGGATCGACGCCGTCAGGGTATTGAGGGGGGGTCACTGCTGTAGAGATCGTCGCGCTCGAAACCCATCAGGGGGTGTTTCTCACCCGGGTGTATTAGCCCGTTCGCCTCAAATTCTCTGAATTGACACGTATGTTATATATCTCCAACATAGACCTAAACTGGACAGTACTGCTACCGTGGGCCACGACGAACAGGCCAACGTCCTCCTCAGGGAGCAGGGCGAACTCAGTGGCGAACTGCGGGACACCGCCACCGTGACGGACGATCCGGGTATCCCCCCGGGGTCGCTCAAAAAGCCCGAACGCCATGCCGTCGATCCGTTCGTGCGGTGTGAACCACTGCTGGTGCATCGTGTCGACCGCGCTCTCAGAAAGGATTCGTTCGCCGTCGACGACGCCGTCGTTGAGATGCGCTTGCAGCAGCCGTGCCATATCCGCGGCGGTCGTATGGAGGCCGGACGCCGGCGATACGTCGGAGTAGAAACTCACGACCTCGTCAACCGCCGTTCCATCGGCAGGTACGAGTCCGGACGGAGCCGCTTGGAACGTGCTGTTTGACATCCCGAGCGGCGCGAACACGTTCTCCGTGACGAACGAGTCGAATTGCTGCCCAGAGATGTCCGCGATCAGCTGTCCGGTTAGTGCGGCGGCGTAGTTGGTGTACTGGTAGAGTTCACCGGGGGGACGGACACGCGTCGGTACGTCTGTTGAGACCGACTCGGCGAGCGGACGGACATGCGTAGGATTGCTCACCGAATCGCCGCGCGCTCGGACCTCGAATCCCGGCGTGTGGGTGGCGAGGTGTTCGAGCGTGATCGGTTCGTCGAACGTTTCCGGGAGGTCGACGGCCTCAAGGTGGGCGTCCACGGCGTCGTCTGGTGCGATCTGACCGCGATCGAAGATCTGCATCGCGGCCGTCCACGTGAGCACTTTCGAGACGGAGCCGACACGAAAGAGCGTCTCGTCCGCTCGAACCGGGATGTCTTCACTCTGAAAGGCGTAACCGTAGCCGCCGGTGTGGACCTCGTCGTCGTCGACGACGGCAACTGTCAGTCCGCCCGCGTCGTGTTCTGCCAACGCGCGGGTGGCCGCGTCGTCGATAAGCGTATCCACGCTGGTCGTTTGTGTCGGTTCGGTCGATCCGCTCGCAAGACCACTGGCCGCGATGGCGGTGCCAGCACCGACGGTAGCGGACTGCGACAGGAAACGGCGTCGTGAGAGTGTGGAGGGCATCGGTAGAGGTGTGTCTGAGAGAGATTTCACGCCGTGGAGGGCGGGACGACTCGTCCGGTTGAGCTCGTGGCGGAGTTGTGAGCGGTGAAGGCGAACAGCCGGATACCTCGGGTCGACACGCCGACGATGCCATACGCGCCTCGGTGGTACCCACGGCTTGCTCACCCCCGCTTCTCTGTCTCGGGTGCGATGGTGTCAAACACACATTAGCTATCCCACATGAATTTTATCCCGCACGATCGGTCTCACACCGACCCGACGAGTGCGAGCACTCCGAGCGCGGCCACCAACCCTGATGCCGCGACAAAGAGGTCGATCCCCCACCGAAGCAGCCAGTCACGTGCCCGGCTCCCCTCCGGATGAATCCCGAACCGGACTGAGAGGTTGCGAACGATCACGACCCAAGTGACGAGCACGAACCCGAACAGAAACGGCCACACGTCGATGTCGAGTTGAACCTGTACGATGTAGATTGGGAGCACGCCGATCAGTATCGGCGTTGCTGCGATCCGAGCCATAGCCCGGATCGGTCGACGCTGCAGCGCCGGAGGGTCGCCAGCTACCAGTTCGGGGACCGACACGCCACACGATCGAAAGCTGGCGGCGATTTGACGGAGCTGTCCACGCGGTATGAGGAGCCCTTCTGGCTTCGTGACAGTGAGCGACCGGTAGTGGAGTCGTGCAGCAACGATCGGACCAAGCGGAATCAACTGCAGAGAGTCCACCTCAGTGAGGTCGATTATCTGCTCGTCAGTACCGGTCGCTACTGCGAACTGTTCGGTCTCGGGGTCGTCGAACTCGGGTTCGATCACTAAGATGCGATTCTCGGGAGTGAGCCGGTAGTAGTTCGTCTTGAACCCCGCACTCGAAAACCAGATCATCAACCACAGACACGCAAACGCGATCACGTAGGCAACGGTCGCCCGAGAGCCGAAGAGAGCTATCGACCCGAGGACCACAAGCGGTAGCACGATAAAAAAGCCGGCCCAGATCACGGGGTGCATCGTGACGATGAACGCCGCCATCCGATGCGGAAGGTGACGAATTCCGTGGAGGGTCGTCTTCCAGCTACTGTTTGCCTCTGGTCGTGCGGTACTCTTGGAGGACATATCGAACCACTCACGAGACGTCGAATTAGGTGTGGTGGTGGCAATTTCGACAGCGACCACGTCTCGATTAGTGTCGTAGCACTAACCGACACTTGACATCCTCCTCCGCCTTCAGGCGGGGGAATCCCGAGCGGTGGGAGTTTCAGGTTCGCAACCATGACTCCGCCACTTCACGGGAGTTCGCATCTAACCCAGTCGTCGTGTTCGGTGGCTGACTGGCGGTGCCAAACCGCCGGTACTCCTATCCTCGGCGTCATTGACTCCCATCTGTTGTTTTTGCCAGCAGGGAGTCGCTGATACGTCGCCGGACTCGGAGTTATCTTCGGCTTGCTCGACCGACAGACACAACGACGAACCCTTCGAGGATTTGCGTTCACCGCGTCGGTGTTTCGGATACTGTCTCATTGAGCGGCGGGGAGACCGCCTCCGAAGGTCGTTCGGCATCCGCTCAGTTCCGACCTAACCTTACTATCGTATAGTGGTTTTGGAACTTCAAAGTACGCATCGGAAATTCGAACTAGGCCGTCGAACGTGGATTGATCCCACGTTGTCGTATTCATCCTGCGGCTAAAGCAGCAGGTATTCTCCTTGAGTTCGTATAAGAATTCGGGACGACCAGAATGCTCTCTTCAGTAACCGGGTGTTTCAGACAAGAATATGTCCCTTCCTGAGAGTTCCAACAGGACCGCTCATTCCGGTTCGGTGTACGCTCGCCGCCACAGCAACCATGTCGGCCAGACGAGGAACGGCAACAGAACAAGGCTCTGCACGAGCTCGCCCGTAGATCCCCATGGCCCGGCGAGCCACGCGACTGCACCGACACCGACGACGAGTCCGATACCGATCGCGATCGCGGCGATTCGTCGGTTCATCGGCGGCAGATCGGTGGACTGAATTGGTACGTCGAACGCCGAGACGAGTGCCTCACCGTCGCCAACCGGGCCGACGAACCGCTCTGTCTCATTATCACCGAACCCGGTGGTCAGCTCGATAGTTCGCGTGCCAAACGTACGATCCGGGAGCCGGGTGTGGACTACGCTTGCGTCACGAAGGTGATCGACGGAGGTCGCCCACTGCGGCTCGTCAAGCCACGTGTCGTACGCGATCAGCTGGCACCCGTACCGCCGGTACTCGATCGGTGCGTAGGTGAGCGCGAACCCCGCGATGTTCACAGCGAGCGCACCGAGGTACAGCGCGAGGACAGCGATTCCGGATCCAACGACGACTGCGCCGGAGGCGTCACCGACGAACAGCCCGAGACCGACGAGCCAGACGACGAAGAAGCCGGTCGCGTATATTGGGGCGACGCGAGTGAGCGTCTTCAGGACCGCGGTGACGACGGTAGTTCGGCGATGAGCCGAGACCCGGACATCGGGCTCGACGTCGGGGATCGCGATCGGCTCTGGCGGTTCCGGCGAGTCAGTCGGGCCGGCGAGCCAGCTGGTGATCCGACCACCGCTGGAAGCGTCATTTCCGTGAGTCGCCCGGAACGCTGACCACTCGACGAGCAGCTTCACGGCGACAAACGCGGCGAGCACGGCGACACCGCCCGCGGCCGCGTCAAGCACCGGGAGCGCGAACAGGGCAAACACGAGGAAGAACGCGCGCCTCGTCGGCGTCTCCACAACCGCATACGGTGAGGTCTCTGCGTACCGTCGCCGACCCAAGTAGTCCCGGGCAACGTCGATCGTCTCGCCCGCAACCAGCGCGAGCGCCGACGCGAGTACCCCCGGACGACCGAGCAGGGCCGGGACGTCGAACACCTGCGAGAACGCGACGCCAACGACCAGTGCGATCCACGCAACCGCACCGCAGACGGCCGCCGCAAACGGGACATTCCGAAGGTAAATGGGAGGCAGCCACGAAATCGAGTGAATTGTGCCGCGTTTGCTCGACAGCGGCGCCTCGGTGACGCTTATTACGCCCGCATCGCGGTCT
Source organism: Halorubrum sp. Ib24 (assembly GCF_002252745.1). Classification (NCBI taxonomy): domain Archaea; kingdom Methanobacteriati; phylum Methanobacteriota; class Halobacteria; order Halobacteriales; family Haloferacaceae; genus Halorubrum; species Halorubrum sp. Ib24. The sequence goes on from NZ_NHOX01000001.1 coordinate 14,965, forward strand.
TCCGGTGGCGGTCGGGCTGCGAACAGCGCCTTCGCGCCCGCCAGCGGGATCGACAGCACGACTTCGACCGCGTACACCGCGGCGAGCGTCGCGGGGTCCCAGCCGAGACGGAGTACACCGACGAGCGGGATCAGGTTGGCGAGTAGGACAGGGAGGAACCCAGTGGCTCCGGAAAGATTTTGACGACTGCGGTGAGCGATGGAGGGCATCCGTCGTTGTTTCCTGAAACGATCGGCCGTGCTCATAAGGATCGGTGAACGCAGGTCGATCCGCTCCGTGAGGACGTTGCCGCGTTCCGTCCAACTGACCGTTGGTTCGTCGTCTACGCCGAGATCTTCGCGTTCAATCCCGACTACAGATTTGCGGTTACATCCTCGATCGTGGATAGTGTCTCGCTGCTCGTCTACGACGAGGTCGACCCGGCATTCATCGAGATGCGACTCTGTTAAATCCCTTAATACAGGGCAGATTTCACTAGTCAGTTTGTGTATACCGCATGTGTATATCGTAAAATGTTGGCCGCTAGGCTCTGCTGAATTCTTAGCTGATGATACATTCTGCTCCGATTACGATCGATACAGGGGACTCACAGAACGCTCAGTACAGACTGAGAACAGATCGCTCGTACTGGATATTCACGACGCGTCGAGTCGATCATAGAACGTCCTCGGTTCGACGATATCGATCCCACGGAACGAGTCGAGATCGAGCAGGTGTCCGTCGCCGGAGACAAGGTAATCGACGTCACCGGCGACGGCCGCTTCAAGTAACTTGTCGTCGTCGGGGTCCGCCTCAACCGCCGTAATGTCTTCCTGCGGATCGACGAACTCCGAATAGTATCGGACCAGTTCGACCTCCTGTTGTACCTCGTGTTCGCTCATGTGAAAGCGCTCTGGGTACTTGAGCAGCGTTTCACGGAACTCGGTGAGCGTTTCCACCGAAACGACGATCTGGTACTCGCGTTCGAATCCCTTGACGAGAAGTTCGTGTGGCACGCCGGTTGCGATGACGCCCGAGATGAGGGCGTTCGTATCCAGCACCGCCCTCATTCGTCGCTGTCCCGCGCCTCGTGGACGAGTCGAGTGACCTCGTCGAGAGACGTTTCGCCCGCGTCTGTCCGGTTTTCAACACGCTGTTGAAACTCCTCGATCGATGGGAGGTCGACTTTCTTTAACACGAGACCATACTCCGTCGGGACAACCATGAGCTTCGTCCCCTGTTCGAGTCCGAATTGGTCTCTGAGTTTACTCGGGATCGTGATCTGTCCCTTCGAGGTTACTGTGGTTACTTCAGGTTCATCAGATGCCATTGTATGCGTAAGGATTCCTTACGCAAAGGGTTGAATCTACCGGTCAATTCGCACTCTTCAACGACCGGCTGTTTCACGCTATGTTATGTCTGATGGACAAGACATCAACAGAGTCGGCCGCTAGTATTCCTCTCGATTCGCTCGGAGGAGGGTGAGAACAATTACGCCGTACCTGTAGGTATTGGGAATGCATGGTCTCCGATTCACGCTCTTCGGACCCGGACAGCCCTGCCTCCGAGTCGGTGTCGGGATCCGACAGTGAAATGGCGTCAGGATTTGACGAGGCTGCTCTCTACAGGGTCGTTCACGCCGCAGTCAAAGATGCCCTTCTCGACGTGATTGGGACGCTGTTGCTCGTCGGTATCGCCTTTGTGCTCGTGGTCGCCGGTGGTCAGGCACTCTTCGCGGCCACATCGACGCTCGGGATCGTGGTCGGCCTTGGATTTGTGGTAACAGGGCTTTACCTCGCAGCCACCTCACTTGAGCTCATTCCGCCAGTCTACGAGTGGCTGTGAATACAGTCAGACACATCGGATGGGAAGATAGAACAACGGAACTGTGACAGTGGGTCTATTCTCTATCGAAATATCCAGCTATATCCACCGCCACACGTCGTTGTGCCACCACCTCCCAATTCCTGTAGTGTGAACGAGTGTGTCTGGCCGCGAGTTCCACAAGTGACGATCTGAGATGACGCGTGTTCTCGGTTTGGCCCTCGTTCCGCGATATACACGGTTACGTCTCCCTTCGACCAACTCGTAACCGTACCATCGACCGTTTCTCCGGGTTCGACGACGAATGTCATTGTTTCAATCTCGTCATCTACGAGCGTCACATTCTCGTAGTCGCCGGGCCAGACGAGGTCAGAATATGTGACATGTTTCCGATCGCCGTCGTCGGTCGTCACCTCAAAATTAACGTATCCTGCGAGGTCTTCGTCTGAGACTGTATACACCGTCACATAGTGAGTCTCATTGTCCTGATTTTCAAGTGTGACTGTGGGTTCTGGCGTACCGACTGCGAACGCACTTCCAACAAGAAGGAGACCAACGAGCAGGAGGCCTCCGATGAGGAGTGATCGGCGGGGGACCATACACACACTTTCGACTCGTAAGTTAAAATCCCAATCCTCCAGCCTCGAGCTACGGACCGGTACAATCAATTGTATTGGCTGATTTCTGAAATTCACACCGGGATGCCCTCCAGAAGACGCGTACTAGTGGGAGCCACCGCACTCCTTGCCGGCAGTAGTTGTACGGCCATCACTGGCTCAGCTGTGGAGACCGCTGCCGCGGACCAAGCGTGGCCGATGGCTGGGTACGATCCGGCAGGAACCCGATACAACTCCGCCGTCTCGGGTCCCGTAACTGACGTTGAACCCGTCTGGATCTACGACACACCATCATGGTTTCACGGGGCGAGCTCTCCGATCAGAATTGGGGACACGCTCTATGCCACCGGGAGAGGGATGGTCGCGCTCCGTGTCGAAGACGGAACTGAACAGTTCGTTCGACGCGGTCCGTACACGTCCAGTTTGGCCGCCGCCAACGCGAAGCCGTACCGGTCACCAACGCTCGCAGTCACGTCGACGGGCGGCACGTACGGTCTCAACGCCACCGGCGGGATCGGGATCCCCGGAATCGATCGGGGAATTGGTAGTGAACGATGGCATGGACCGCCATACGGGGAGTATCGACCCACTGTCAGCCATACGCCGACTACGAACCCGGTCGTCCACGACGGGATGGTGTATACACCCGTCGTCGGAACAAACGACATCGCCGCGATGAACGCCAGCGACGGCTCCGTCGAATGGCGCGTGACTGTCCAAGAGGACGAGGTCATCTCCGCCGAGTTTGGACGGCCAACGATCAAGGATGGCACGCTATTTGTTGCGAACTGGCCGGGACAGGTCTCGGCGTACGACATCAAGGATGGAACGCAGCGCTGGAACCGGGATCGTGACGATCAGATGCAGTTGTGTACGCCGGTAACGGACGCGGGAGTGATCGTCACATCGCGAAATGACGTCGCGTTACTCGACAACGAGGACGGCGAGCCGCTCTGGGAGCGTGATCTTGACGGGAACGCGACTGAAGGTACGGCGGCCGTAACAGACGACAGGGTACTCCTGAGCGACGGGAACGACACGTTCCACGCGCTCGATCTCGATACCGGCGAGTCGTACTGGTCACGTGAGTTTGTCGGTGAGTCGAAGCCGGTGGTTGCCGATGGGACTGTCTATGTCGTGGAAGAGAAGAGGAGACTCCGTGCGTTCGACGTCGATAGCGGAATCGAACGGTTCAGCTACGAACCGGAGCAAGTTCCACTCTCTCCGCCGATCATCGGCGACGGTCGCCTGTACGTAACCAATCGCCGTCGTGTGCTGGCACTGGGGGAGCAGTCATGACTCAGAACCCAGATATGGAGGCTGGAGACGACAGAGCACCGAACGACTTCTCGAAGCACCCATCCGACGACCAGAGGTCTCGTGGGGGCGATTCGGCGTCAGGGGGTGCAGAGATCGTCCGGACGCTCCGATCGATGCCGACGCTCTGGCTCCCGTTTCTCGTGGCTGGCTGTGTGCTGACGGTGATCGGTCGATTCCGGATACGTGACCCGCTACCGGTTGAGCCCCCCGTGTCGGGGTCGACTCTCCAGATCGTATATACGGTGTATCCGACAGGGACGACGGCGACCAGTCGCTCACTCGACGCGCTGATCAATCTCCCACTGGACGTGCTTCTGTATGCCGTCGGACTCGAACTCCTCGCGATCGGAGCCATTGCTACCGCCGGGGGGATCACGATGGTACGGGCAAGCGACCGAATGGTCTCACGGCGGCGGTTTCTCGTTTATACGGGAGGGATCTCGGTGGTGTACCTCATCACCCACTTGGGAACGGCGATCGATCTCGATGTTTCTGTAAACTCACTCCTCGTCGCGCTCGGTGCGTTCGCAGTGTTGGCGTTTGTCGCCGTTCGATTGTTCTTGCTCCCGGTCGCTGTCCTGTTCGCTGAACCACTACGGAGTGCCCCAGTGGAGAGTTGGCGGCGCTCTCGTGGCCACGGTGTCCCGTTGTTTGCGCTGATCGTAGGGATAGGGTTGACGTCGGGATGGCTGGTAGCGATCCCGTACGTTGGCGTCGTACTCAGTGTGATGACTGTCGGAACGGTCCACGCGGTAGCACTCACAACGTTGTACGAGTTGTACAGTTGAGAGTTTCACTAGAGACGCGGAAAACGGACACAGAACTCACACTCCGACTCCACGAGACTCGTGACGGATCGCTCACCCGAGACGATAGTTGCGAACACGATCTCGTGCGATGTACATTGAGATGAGACCGACGAGACACGCGAGTACGGCCGAAACAAGGGTCCCACTAAGACCGATCACGAATTGATTAATACCGACGACCGAGGCGAGCGCGTGACCAGTAATACCAGAGTGAGCGAGACCGGTCGGGAGCGCAACGACGAGCACCATAATCGAATAGGTGACGAACGCGAGAGCGCTCGGGACGATCGCTTTCGTGCTTCGAGAGACGCTAACCGCCTCAAAGCGTGGGAACCCGATCCCGACGCCGGTCGCGATCGCGCCCGACCCGATTGACAACACAAGAGCTGCCGCCCCGAGACTCATGACGACCGGCACCGAGTGCGGACTGAGGAGGCCTGTAATAACGGTTGCCGCGACGGTCACGGGCGCTATGAGAAGCGCTCCAGAGACGACGTGGCCGATAACCAGCGAGCGCTCGGGGGCATCCGAGAGCAGTGTGACAGGGAGCGCTGCGCCCTCCTGACCCACCACGTTGAGCGCGAACAACGACCCGGCAACCCACGTTCCACTGAGTAAAATCCACAACGGAAGCCCCGTTCCGATCTCCCCTGTCTGGACGGCCGTGACAATCGGACCGGCGAGGACGATCAGGGGATACAGCGCGAACGATAGCGAGATCGGTGACCGACGAGCGCGTTTCCAATCGACTGCGACAACCCCGAAGACTGGCTGTGAGAGAATTCGTGAGAGCCCGCCCAACCGGGATGATCTATCAACCGATCGCTCGACTTCGTGGGTGATGTGAACGCCGTCGGCGTACCAGAGCCACGCTGCGAGTCGGTACAGCGACGCAACCGCGATGACGACGAACACTCCTGTGAATCCCATTGCGCCAATCGCTCGGAGCGGTGACGCACCGATCCCGAGCCCCAATGCGGCGAGATCGCCGAACCAGTCGATCGGTGTCGGCGCAAGCACCCGATAGATCGGTTCGAGAACTGATGCGAATGCGTTCGTGAAGATCAGTGCGAAATACCCGATACCAAGCAGAGCGAGAAACAGCGTTCGGAGGCGACTGAGGAGCCGCGATCGAACGCCGGCGTTCCGCACAGCCAGCGCAAGGATGAAGCCAGCCGGGATCCCGGTCACGAGGAGGAGACACAGTGTGAGCAACAGGGCAGGAATCGTGAGTACTGAGCCGGCACCGACGGCGAACGCAACTGTGGCGGCGCTTCCAACTGTGACGAAGAACGCAGACCAAAGCATGAACTCAGCGAGGACGAGGCCACCGATCACGTCCCGGTGTGAGACTGTCGTCAACAAGCCGTCGAGATTGTCTGGCCGAAGTGCCACAGCGTACGCGCGATATCCACCGAACCCGACCACGAAGATCCATCCGTAGACGAACGCCATCCGGGCCCATTCGATGAGTGGTTCGGTCTCACTTCCGGCGACGAACCCACCGGCGAGATATGCCCCGAACACGCCGCCAAGCGAGAAAGGGAGTAACATGACGGCTGCGAACGCCATCGCCAGCAGCTGCGTCGTATTCCCCTTCATCGTCCGCCAGCGCCGCCGGAGTTCGGTCCGGGCAATGAGCCGCGGCCGTTTTGCACGCCTCATCGCTCCTCAATCCGTCCGTCGTCCTCAACTCGTCCGTCTTGTCGGTCGGTGACGTCTCCAGTGTTCCTGGGAGCCGATTCGGAAGCTGTCGGTCCGTGTTCGGCGGTGACCGAGAGGAACACGTCCTCAAGGGTTGTTCCCTCCTCAGCTTCCATCCGTGCCGTCAGTTCCGTGGGTGAGCCTTCGGTAACGAGGTCGCCCTCATAGAGGACGCCGACGACGTCTGCGAGTTCCTCGACGACCGAGAGAATATGCGTCGAGAGGAACACCGTGTGGCCATCGTCGGTCAGATCTGCGATGACGTCGAGGACGGTCCGAGCCGCCCGCGGGTCAAGTCCGCTGGTCGGCTCGTCGAGGAATACGACATCAGGCTCGTGTAACAGCGCCTGAATCAGGCCGATCTTCTGGCGCATGCCCTTCGAGTAATCGTCGATCCGCTTGTCGGCGTCGTCCGTGAGATCGAATCGATCTAACCACTCTGTAATCTGGGTCTCCATCTCGGCGGCGGGGAGGTCTCGAAGCCGACCGAAGTATTCGAGCTGTTCACGGCCGGTGAGTTCGTCGAAGACCGGCGGTTCCTCGGGAAGATACCCTATCGATGCCCTGATCGCGTCACGATCAGAAACGGGGTTCCCGTCGATCCACGCCTCGCCGTCGGTGGGCCGCGTCAGCGATGTCAACATCCGCATCGTCGTCGTTTTTCCGGCCCCGTTCGGTCCAAGGAAGCCGTACACTGTTCCGTGTTCGACGGTGAGACCGAGCCCGTCGACGGCGATCTCTGTTCCGAACTGTTTCCTCAGTTCACGCGTCTCGATGGCGTCTCTGTCTCGTGTCATTGTGACGGATGGATAGTCAGGTTCGTACCGCAGTCGGTCATAGGGCGATACCTCCGACTCCGACAGCGACGAACGTCAGCGCGACCACCGTCGGGAACACCGCCTTCCAGAGCCGTGCGAACGCGAACCGTCTCGGGGAGCGATCGGTGATGACGAGATTGCCTGCGAGGACGACTTCATTCTGCTGGCGTTCCGTGTGTCCCGCGATAAGATACTCCTCGCCGGAATCGATCCGACGTTCAACGTAGCGCCGCGTGCCGAGTCCCGGAATAATCCGTGCCCATCTCGCAACGGGGTCGAGTTCGTCTCGCACGTCGACGAACCGTTGGATGCGCTCGGGCGGCGTTTCACTGGCACCGACGGTGATGACAGTCGATTCCGTATCGAGCGCGAACCGTTTGGCGGATGGGACGACATCCAGCGTGCCAATCGGACCGTCGAGGGTGAACGGACGGGTCGACACACCGTCGTCGAGATGGGCTTGAAACCACGGAATCCCGATCCCGAACGGTTGACGTTCGGTAACCTCAAACTCGAAACCGAGACACTGAGAGCCCGTGAACGGAGCTGTAAGGATCTCGCTCGATTCGTTCGCAACGTCGCGGCACACCACGAAGGAGCCGGTGTTGGTCACCTCACTTGGGTCTTGAATGTTAGCACGGAGGATACCCGGAATGACCGTAAGCGGTCGGATCCCGTACCAGCCGATCGCAAGACCGAGCGCGACGAAGCCGCTCCCGATGACCGTGTACAACATCAATGGGAGAGATATGGGTTGTCGAACCCATTAGAGCAGCAGTCGGCCGTCGACTTTGACCGCGAAGGATTCCCGTCTGCCTCAACGAGAGAGATAGCCGGAGCAAGTATCTCTAAGAACAGCTGTGGGATCTGGAGGACGGTGGCGACCGTCATCGGGACGGACAGTAGCAGTTGCTCACGGAGGAGCCGTGGGGCTTCTCGGAGGGGTTTGTGGAGGGCCATATCCCATGTATCCACGATAATCACATATAAAACGGGGGTACGATCCGAGCGAAACTGGTTGCGTCCAATATAAAAGCATAACCACGCATTCTTCGGGTAGCTCCGTCAGTTGGATTCGAGCGACTCGGCCCACTTGACGAAGTTGGCGAAGACGACCATCACCACGATGAAGAACACGACGAACACCCCGCCGTGTATGAAGTTGAACTGTCCTGAGAAGGCCAGAGAAACGAAGAGAAACGAAGCTACTGCGGCGATAGTTCCTGACAGGTACATGCGCAATTGAGTCTCCATACGTCTGAGACGACTCACTGGTGAATAAATGTATGTGAGAAAACAGGATGCAACTATGTTGAGATGGCTCTGTTGAAATCCTATTTTCCAGAGATATTATCACCTGAAACGTCTGGTCGCTGAAGAGTGCTTATTTATCAGTGATGGTTCTGCCAGTTCAAAGAGGCTATACGACTGACTCAGTCAAATTCGGGTGCAAAATCCTCGTCGAGCTCATCCGCAAGTTCGCCACCGCGAAGCCAAGTGATTTGCCAATTGTCGAATCCATATTGTGGGAGTAACGATTCGGCCGCTTCACCAAGTGGGATGTCGTTCGTTACGAGTATCACCTCATCCACAGTATCATTACGAAGCAGTTCAAGCGCAAATCCGATCATTTCCGTATCCGCTTTTTCTACGAGATCCTCTGATCGGTTACTGGCATTCGCGATGAAACTCCGTGCCTGATCCATCACTGTTGAGATATCCGAATCTGAATAGGACGGGCTTTCAGTTACTTTCATCCATCCCTCTTGGAGTGCTTTGTCAACAGCAGAATTACCCGTTGTGTACTCATCCAGAGATGGATCCCCAGTCACCTCTGCAGACACCTGTGGGGAAATACGAAAGACCGTTTCGCGCTGGCGAGCTTCTCGAGCAAGCGCCTGAAAGCGAGTACTCTCACGCCGACCACAGCTGATGAGGACGGACGAGTCGATGAAAACGACAGCTTCGTCGTACTTCATTCCGAGTTAGTCCTCAAAGACAGGTCGGAGGGCATCCAAAATAACGCCTGCTTCAAGCGATGAGAGCTCTTGTTCTCGAGCCATAATCTGATGCGTAACCGATCCATCGACGTATTCGCGAGCGTATTCCAACGCGACGGCGAGCCCATCCAATCCGTGACGATCTATGTACGTATCGATATCTTCGTCTTGCGTGCGACGGGCAATCGCCTCAACTAGCTCAGGTGTGATCTGCCGTTTGGTGTCGCCATCGATCAACTGGAGATCAATGTCATGAGCCGTGTATTCTGCTGGGCGGCCGTCGTTTGACTGGTCAATGAAGCCCGCGATTTCGAGATCGTCGATATACTCGTAGACCGTCCGCTGCGGAAGATCGTGCGTCTCGACGATGTCTTGAATTGTTGTTGATGGATGGTGGTGGATATACGTATATATCCATGCTTTGCGGGCGTTTCCGAGGAGCTCGAATGCTTCACCGCCCGTGTCGAGAGGAGTGTCCCGGTTTGCTTCTTTGGTTGCCATTGCTAGTAGCGAATTGTATGCAATTCGCAAAAAAGCTTGTTACTGGGCACTATATCAGATCTTCCTGTATTGACCGTAATCGGAGCAGAATAGCTGGTCACTGAAGATGCAAATTCATCAAATTACGGCAATCAGTCTTGATTACGGTAATGGGCAGCGAAGAGTTCTGTAAAGATACCGATAGCTGGAACGAGTTGAGCTACCGCTCCGGTAAGTTCGTCCATTGAGATGAGCAAATACGAGGCATAGGTGAATCCACCGAGTATCAACAGACAGCCTGCAGCCAAGGATAGAGGGTCTTCTACTCCATAGAAATAGAGCCGAGATGTTCCCCAAAGGATGAAAGATACCGGGATAGCCCACCTGATCACGGGTAGAATCTGCGGATACATCGTCAGCGCTCCAGCTACGAGGCCCCCACCAACGAGAAGGGTCAAGAGTCGCCCAATCAGGTTGTTCCAGACCTTATCGGCCGATTGACCAACGCTCATTACACTATTGTCACTACAGCATACAATAAGTATTCCATCGTGTCAACGACCCCTGACCCTTCCGGGTAGGTGGTGAAAGATAAAATCCAACGAGACCATTTGTCCAATACTTATTTACTGGTAGAAATGACTCCATCTCGTGGTTCGATTAGGTCCCCCCTCCCAATCGGCGAGTTGTCTTGATTCTCCGTCGATCGGAGTTGGTGAACTCATAACTCGGTACGTACAAGTTTCAAAATTGTTTCCTCACGGGTCAGACTAATGCCAACACGCCCTCCATCCGACGATTCAGACGATCAGCCATCTGATGACGATCTCACCGACTGGCCACCAACCGACTCGGGTCAACCCGATTCAAACCAACCGTGGATATTGCTTGGAATTGTTGGAATCGTTGCTGTTGCCATAGGCTGGTTCTTCAGGCCGTGGCTCCACGGACTCGTCTACACAGTGTACACGACGCCGCTACTGTTGCTTGGCCTTCTGGCCGGCAGTATCGCTGCGTGGGTCACCGCACGATTGGGTGACCGAGTAGAGACCGTCGTCAACGCGCTCTCCAGCAGCGACCACACGATTACGCCACTCCGTGTCGGGATGGTCGTACTCGTGATCGCTGCGTTTGCACTGCTGCCCGTCGCCAACGCGGTCGCTGGCGTCACATTAAGCGATCAAACAATGAGCCACACGGCCACAGTCGAGCGACTTGACGATGTTGATGCCGACAACCCACGCATCGTCACACGAGCGGTCGCCGATCGATAGGCGTCGAACACGCTCAACCGGCCGCAGTACCGCGTCGGTGATACGGACATCAGCGTGGTGAACGGGACCCCCTACTGGGCGGCACCGCTCGCTCCGGACGGCCTGTTCAACACTATCACTAAACGACAGGCCGGGACCGTCCTCGTCGACATGACGACCCAGCAGGCGAACGTACGGTCCGTTGATGGCGAGCTCGAAACCGGCGTCGGAACGATCTTCCACCGGAACTACCGGTGGGAACTCCTCAAATCGCAGGCGTATCTCGTTGACTACGGCGACCCCAAGATGGTCATTCACAACGATACCCAGTATATCGCCGTCCCGTACTCGGAGCCGCAGTTCCATCTGACGCCGCTTCCGCACACCACGCCTCAGTGGGGAGGCGTCGCCGTCATCGATCCAAGCGGGTCGATCGAAACGCTCTCGCCTTCTGAGGCTGCTTCCAGTCCGATTCTTGACAATCAGCAGCTTTACCCCGAGAAACTCGCACTCCAGTCGGTCGCAGCGACGAAGTACCGCAACGGGATCCTCAACACCTACACCAGCCACGAAGACGAAATCGAGATTGCACCGCTGCCCGGCGACGGAAACGATCAGCCGTTCTTTATACTTACTGAGTCGGGCCCGCAGTACGTTGTCGCTGTCGAACCCTACGGTGACGCACAAGGGCTCCAAGAGTTGTGGACGATCGACGGCCAAAGCGGCGCCTTTGAGCGCTACGTACCAGCCGACTCGCTATTCGGCCCGCAGCGAGCAGCGGATCTTGTCAGGCAATCAGCGCCGCAGACGGACTGGGACCGCTTTGCCCCAGCCGAACCGATCCTCACCGTTATCGACAACCGAGAGTACTGGCAAGTACGCGTTGTCCCCGAAGATAACAGCGGGATCGCGTACGTCGCGTTTGTCGACGCTCGGTCCGGCGACGTTGACGCGTTCGAAGAAACCGACACAATCACCCAGTTCCTCGGCGGTGAGACTCCCGTTGAGACGCCCGGTGAAACGGATCCGAATGGGGAGATCGAAGAGGCGCCCGCAGTCATCGTCCAGCGGGTCGACGAGAACGGAACCGTGATCGAGACCATGAACGTGTACGACGACGAATCAGTTGAGATCCGGACGCCAACAAACAGGTCCACCACTGACACAGAAAATACGACCACCAGAACGCTAGGAAGCGGCCCTGTTTAGCCGCTGAACGACGTGGAGTGGAATCATACTACCCTCACAATCAGTAGGAACTAAGCTGGCTGCATCAACTGAGCAGTGGAGAGGCTACTGGATGTCTTGCCGGTAGAAGCCAACATTCAAGTCTAGAAGTTCGCTTGGATCTCCCGCGATATTTTCACAGATGGCTTTGTTGAAGTCCCATCTACCCGACATATCGAGTCACACAGTATCAGTACAGGAAAATAGTTAACGCTAATTCCAAGGGTGTATTACCCCAAGCTCGAACAGATTATCAAGTCCGCTAGCCGTTTAAAGGGTTTCAGTCTTCACCAGCTTTGCATCCCTGCTTCATAGAGGAGGACCACTGTTGTGTTTGCCAGTGAGAGGCTAGTATATGCGAGTGCTGGGGCAAGAAGCGAGTTGGTTCGTTCATAGGTGTAGGCGGCAATACCAAGCACCGCGAGATGCGTGGCCACGAACAGGCCGCCGGCGATAGATCCGATCTCAGCGATCCCCGAGAGGCTAATGACTGCAGCGACTAGTAGGACCGGAGCGTACGCTACGTAGTGAAGTCGTTCACTGCTAACGTACTCAACAGCGAAGACCCCGGCGCCTACCGAGATGGCGAACAGGACGGCACCAACGAGTTTCCCCAGGTCGGGGACTGTTGCCAACCCACCAGTATTGCCCATCATCACGAATCCGGTTATGAGCGTCGTCAGGACGATAGCGGTGTTTCCTCCGGCAACCTGTTTGAAGCTTCCCTGAACGAGTACCTGACTGACTATCACAAGCGTGGGAACCCCAACACCAATTCCCAGCCCAGCGAGAAGCAGCACTGGTATCACCGATACGTCGGCAGCGTAGGAGGTCATGGTGAGCGAGTTATACGGAACTCCGGTGAGTGAGCCAACAAGTTTGGTCAGTCCGACGAGCACAGCAGGTGCCAATCCCGCGAGCCCAATTAGGGACACGTCAGTTCGTTCCGGCAACTTAAGCCCGCTATCGACATCCCGGTAGGCGACGTACCCAGCAGTAAACAGTACAAGTCCGGCGATGAACAACCCTCCCGAAAGCATGCCGTCCATCAGACCCTCTTCGAACCAGGGAGGCGAACCGAACACTGCCAACAAGGCATCAGAAAGGATGCGCTGCCACACGTAGAGGCCAACCAAAATGACGGTTACGATAATACATTCCACTGCGATCGCCGGATCTAGTCGGGCAGTAGGACGTTTACCGTTTCGGATAGCCATAATATCCACATTCGACCCAATTGCTTAGTTTTTGGGAGGTGGTTATCATTTGAGATGCTGGAATTGGGCCTTCCCTTACTACGCAGGCTTTAGCGAACAGTTGTTTCAGATGAGAATATAATTCCAACAGAGCCTCACAGAGATTAAACTATCCCCTGATGAGTAGTGACACTGGTACAGCCAACCTGATGAACAAATTATGGCTTAGTCTCCGTTCCCTCAGCATCCGCGCTATTACAGACCTCTGCCGCTTGTCCCTCGATGGAAGTTAGTTCACCGTCGAGACAGAACGAAAACGTGTAGGAAGCACTTCCGCCGGAAGCGTGAACGATTGCAATCTTAGCGGTTCTTTCCTCACCGTCGCAGTCTTCTATATCTGCACCGTTGGGGAACGCAAATGGAGCGTACGTCGTCTCGAACGGTGCCGTCTCACCCGGAGACACGACGAGGTCAGTTCTAGACGAGGACAGAGGACGATTCTGCCCAATACCAACAACGCCTGGACCGAAGTTTAATGACGACCGATCGAACGACTCGCTCTGCGGATCAACCGTCGGATTTGGGACATCACCGTAAATCCCGGCGAATCGGACGAGGAGCGGGGCTTCACCCTGATTTTCGATCTCAAATCGAGCACGGCCATCACGGAGTACCTCGACATCTTCCGTGTGTGCGTGGACGATCTCCGGTATCCACTGGCGGGCCCAACCGTCCGATGTTTTGGCCTTTACGTGAAGCGAGTCAGCGATGTACGTTTCTAGCCGTTCCGGGAATACCACCGGAAACCGAATAGTTCCCAGTGGCTGCTTGATTGTCTCGTATTCTTCGTCTGTAGACGAATTATACAGAACGGCGTTCTGCACGCCGGCGGCATCCCGGAATTTGACGACGAGGTCTGTGCCGTCGAATCGATAATTCTCAAACACGTGGGGCGCCTCCGGTTGGTCGGCAGTGGATGAGAGCGATCCAACACAGCCAGTTGTCAGTAGAGTACCTCCGGCTATGAGAGATTGGAGGAGGGAACGACGGTTCATAGATGTAGCTGCTCACTTTCATAATAAGTAGCTTTGGTGCATTGACCTGCCAGATCTGGATATTATCGTGGAAAGTGTACCTAATAGAGTTGATCACCGGGACGAGGGCCTCTTCAGCGTCTAAACAATGCCCAATGAACGAATTACCGACTCCGAGACTTCCCCTTCTAGTAACTCAGAGGTAGTCCTGTAGGTGGACAACTATGATTGGAGCCTTAGATACAGACAGTGTAGTTAGTGAGTGATCGTTTCCGCCTGTTAATACAGTGTTTTCTAGAGATTGAATGTGCCCGCATTCTCGGTTGCGCTGATCGTCCACCAGAAGTCACTGGCACTTCCCACCTTCCCGGTTAACATGCGCCCGATTGGTTCGTCGTCCGGGATGGGCGAGTAGACGACGTGGCCGGCTTCATCGTCCGGTGGCCGCTCGTCCACCGTGAACTCAATGGCGTACCACACGGGTTCACTGAAGACGGAGTCATACGTCTCGATGCCACCGGGTTCGAGTGTCGTCGAAGCTGAAAGGTTCCGCTGTGCGGATGAGGCTGACGTCTCGCCTATAACTGAATACGGTTCCTCGCCCAGCGCAGTGCCAACATCCGTGACATGCATCGTGATGGAGTGCGGAACGGTCTCGTCGTTGTTGATGACTCTGAGGCTGCCAGTCGGTGGCTCGTCGGACTGGCGGGACGAGCATCCCGCGATGCTGCCAAGAGACGCTGCACCGACTGCAGCAAGAACCGCACGTCGATTCGTGGAGGGCATACCTAAGCATGGAAGGAGGGCACCCAAAAAGACCCACATTCCAAGCACAAAGAACAAAGAAGCGTCTCTGTTGAATTCCTATTCTTGAGACAATTTCAGCCAGAAACAGCGCGTTTGAGAGTCTTTTTGGCACTAGATTCGTCAAAGGACAGGCAGAAGAACAGAGCCGGTTTTTCGGTGCTACTGGGAATGTCGGGGGACTACTGGTTCGCCCACTCCGGTGATTTGATCGTCGTATTTCCGACTTGAGTGAACCGTACGGTCTGAGTAATGACGCGCGGTCCAGATCGGTATTTAACCGTTTGTCTGGTCTCAATACGCTGGACGTACCCTTTTGGGTTGACGAGCAGCGTCATTGACGCGTTTGAGGTGACGTGTGTTTTATTCAGGTCAGTTTGAACTCGATACAGTCGAATACCGTTCCGCGTTACCTCTTCGACGGTCGTGTTCTGTCGTTCGCTGAATCGCAAAAGCAACTGCCGGTGGAAAGCGCTGTTGAGTCGCACTGACGTATTAAGCAGATCCGCGTTTCGGGTCCGACTTTCGTTACCTGACTGGATGCGAACGGTCGTTGTGTTTCCCTGCCGCCACGCCGACATTCTCTCAGATGCCTGTTCATACCGCTCCGGCGCATTGCCGGTGATCGTCGACTGACTGGTTGTCCACACCCGAACCGGCGGCTTCGCATCGACGCGCCACGTTCGCTCGTCCCTGACTCGGAACGTGCGGTTCTGATCCTGCGTTGTTGTGGTAGCGTGGGCAGTAAACGAGTTCGTCCGAAGCGTCTCCGTGTGTGCTTGGATCAGTACAGACGTGTCGGCCACATCATCAGCGGTAAGTTCAGCTGAGTTTGAGTCCAAGTCTGAGTCGGTATTGAGGGTACCTGCGCATCCTGCAGTGAGAAGCAGTACTGACACAGCTAACGTGAGGGTGAGGCGATGATTGATCACTGCGGGATCACCCTGGGAAATCCATAGAAATAATAATAGATTTCAGCGACACCTGATACCGCGAGGAGCACGCCCGCAATCCGGTAAATCCGATCTGTGTATGCACTCAGTGTAGTAGTGAACGATGCACCGCCGAGCGCGGTCAGGCCCGTGGCCACGGCCAATATCGCAGTCATCCCGAACGCGTAGGATACCGCAACACCGATCCCGAGAACTGGCCCGACTGAAATTCCCTTCAGCACAACTGCGATGAACAACGGGGCCGTACATCCAGCTGCAGCCGCCGCGTACAGCACGCCGAACAAAAAGAACCCGGTAAGCGATCGTTCCCGCGCAGGCAGTCGGACAACCGACCAAGTGGGCTTCCATCCGACAACCATCGCCCCACCGGTAATCAAGAACACGGCACCAACGACCACTTCGAGGATGGCGATGTCTGCAAGCGCCTGCGCGCCGAAAAACGCGGTCGTCCCTGCCAATCCGACGTATACGAGTGTCATTCCGGCGCCGGCAAGCAGACTCAGTAGTGCTGCGCGAGCAACCGGTTGGTGGAAGCGTGAGAGGAACCCATCCGACTCAGGAGCCGCGCTTGAGTGGGTGAAGCCGAGCGTCGAACGGTCACCGTCGGGTTCCGATACCGTATCACTCACAAAATACGAAAGGTAACCAGGAAGTAGCGGGAACGCACACGGGGCGAAGAATGTAGCGACGCCAGCCGAAAACGACAGCCCGAACAACGCCGAAAGCGTTAAACTGGTCATTGTTATGATTCCGTGAGAAGCGGATCGATTATCGAAGTAAACTCCTTGAACGTGCGTGCTCGCACCGTTGATCTATCTCCTGTCGCAGGGGTCCCATCCACATCGAACACTAGGTTTGTCGGGTAGCTGTTCGCGTTCCACCGGTTGGTCGCAATCAGGGCTGGATCAGTGACGACTGGCCACTTCCCGTCGTACTCTCGCCAAAACTCTTGGATGAGTTTCTTGTCCACTTCCGGCGTGATCGAGACCATATGCAGCGTCTCAGTGTCGTACTCCGCACGCAACCGCCGAAATTCCGGCATCTCTTCCTGACACGGTCGACACCATGTTGTGAAAAAATTTAATAGGACAATTTTCCCGTCTGGTTTGAGAACCACGTCCCCGTCAGGGAAACTATCTCGCGTCACGACCGACGGCAATGCAAGTGGTTCGGACTCACCAGATGTCCCGGCCGCAGATTCTGTCTCGTCGCTAGGTGTGTCTGGGTCGGTCGACTGTAAGCTAGCACACCCGGCGAGACTACTCCCAATTGCGGTACTCACCATCCCAAGAAACGATCGACGCGGATTGGAGGGCATATCCATCGGTACGATAGTGAAAGAACCGTAATAATTCGGCTGAAGGCTACAAGAGCGATTTAATCCACAGAAACGTATCCATAGACGTTTATGTGAACTACCCCACCCTACTCGCTCACCGCTGATGCGGTTCGCTCCTTGAGGGTGCTGTCAAAACTCAAAAAGTTCTGACTGCTAACCAGAAGTCGTAGACTTCTGGTGATGGGGCTTCCTGTTTCAACGATGCGCTTTGCAGATACAGGTGTATCCACGGGAACGCAGTCTCCACAGACGCTGATTTGGAGTGACCCACTCCTACATCGTCAAGACCGCGAGAAAGAATATTCCACGCTGCGTTCGCAAATTAGGGAAGGCTCCCATCCTCTGAGTAGCAGTTATATCGTAATCGAGCAGTAGTAATTTGTTCACTTGCAGGATTCACGAGCGAAGCCACCACCTCATCATGAACTGGTGGTTCATTGAGCGATACCGCATACAGTTCACCCCTTTCCGAACTTAGCACCGGATGATTATCAGGATCAAGGCTACTCATCCCACGATTTGTCTCAAGGGGAATACGGGTCATAAGGCCACCATCTACATTTCGTACATTGATCGCATCAAATCGTTTATTCGAGACATCGGCCTCTGAGACCATGATTCCCAGCGCTACTTCCTCTTCCCCGGTTATCGGAGCCACTGACCGGAGATGTTGATTCCCACTTCCTTCACCTCTGCTCGAACAACGTGCGATTGTTTCATCAGTACCGAGGCAGCCTGCTGAAAGACTTAACCCACCAGCTATCCCGGTAAGAAGATCCCGTCTGGACAGCATACCCTACCAGTTTCCAAAGAAGACAATATAACTACTGGCTCTGTTAAAAACGATATATGAACATTCTGTGGCACGTTGGATACATCATTGTTGTAATCCTTGGGCTTGCCTACATTGTACTTCCGAAGCGAATTCACACGGTTGGATTTGAGTTCCTTCGGCATTCATCGCCCAGCCGATCTGAAGAGTCCAACACCCTGTCTGGCTTTATCGCGGATTAGGTGTACTATTTTTATTCATCGGCATAACAGGGGCCCTCTAAGTGGTGAATTTCCTGTTTGACTGATCTGTTGAATCCGCAGAAGGCGGCGGGATAGCGTCGCTCTGAAGATGGGAGCGAAGCGGAAGAGCCGAATGTGTCTAAACGGCTCTGTTGAAATCCTTAGGAACTGATAGGACCGTCGTGCGAGATACAGAGGGTGTGTGTAGCAAGTTCACCCCTTGTCTTTTCGGTCACTCCCAATGAGTCCTCCGTGCGAATGAACTCCTTACAAGAGCGGTGAACTCAACCCAACCGGCTCAATCACACTAAGAGGAGCTCGGGCCTGACGAAGCCGATCACGAGAATACCCGCCAGTACAGCGATCGCTGTGAGTCGCAGGGCACCAGAAGCCCGTCGTCGAGATTTTGGCAAGGACTCGGCAATGCCGGAGAGGGCCATCCCAGCACCAATAAATAGTGTGGCATAGTAGAGCGTCGCCCCTTTTAGAATGACGTAGTACGCTTGCTGCCCGGCTATCAGAAGTGTGCCACAGAGAAAAACCAGTCCAACCCCTCTAGAGGGCTCGCCGAACACGGTCTCATCGATAATGGAGGGCATCAAGCGTGTTGTCTCCGGCGACGTTCAAATATTGCTGGGTTTGCGTACCCGCCGCTGAGACGAGTATAGTGTGATCGTGAAACGGTGCTGATGGCGCTGACCGACTCGTGCTCTATATTCAGCACAGCTGCAAAAACATATCACCTGCTGAGGATTTCAACAGAGCCGGCTAAACTCCTCTTCCGCTTCGTTAAGCAAGCGGCGTCGCTGGCTCAAAAGCGCTGCGCCGCCAGTCCAACGGCGGTGAGTGATCCGACTGGCAACGGATTTCCCGGCTGGAAGCATGTCACGCTCCACTTTTTGCGGGTTCATATGGATGCGACGTACCGCGAGGTCGTCGATTGGGCGAGTGAAATGGATCGCGTTCGTGGTCTGTTACAGCTCGCTCGAACGGCATTTCCCGCACCCTCAACGCTGTACCGGTCGTTTGAGAGGGTGCCCATGTCAGTGTGGCGCGGCTTCCTTCATGAGTCAGCGACCATCTGCGATCCGGGCTCGCACGGTGCCATCGATGCCACATTCTTCGATCGGGAAACGGCATCGAGACACTACCAACACCGCTCTGATCGCCACATACGCACGCTCAAAACGACGGCACTCGTCGATACAGACTTGTGTGCCATCCTCGATCTTCACTGCTCGGCACACTGGCCTCACGACACCCAGACTGGCCGTCGAGTCGCCCTTCGTAACACCGAGAAAATCGAAAGTCTCGCCGGCGACAAGGGCTATGACGACCAATCTCTCCGGGACGCCCTCCGATCAGGGGGCGTCCGGCCCCTACTGCGTCATCGGTTGTTCGCTGCTTGTACGATCACGCGCACAACGCACGGTTGGACAGCGAGCTA
>NZ_NHOX01000041.1:0-34353 GCF_002252745.1 Halorubrum sp. Ib24
AGCCGCTGGAGCGCGTCGCGGCGGTGCGCCGTCGCCGGGGTCACCGCCTCGACGCGGTCGGCGGCCGTGACCGCCGCGACTGCCTCGTTCGACCCCACGGGGGCGGCGTCGACGACCACGGCGTCGTACGCGGTCGCCGCCTCGTCGATCCGTCGCTCCAGCTTCCGCGCGGCCTCGGCCGTCTTCGCGCGGGCGGCGCGCTCGAACGGCGCGCGGGCCGGGAGCAGATCGGCGCGTCCCGAGAGATCGGGTTCCCCGTCACGATCGCTCGACCCGGTGTCGGTCGCGTACGCCGCCGCCGACAGCGACGCGCCGGTCTCGTCGGTGACGAGCGCCGTCACGTCCGGGTCTATCCGCCCCGAGACGTACTCGGAGAGCCCCTGCGTCGTGAACGCCGCGTCGACCACGGCCACGTCGCGGCCGTCCCTCGCGCCCAGCGCGGCCAGTTCGACGGCGGTCCGTGTCGTCCCCGCGCCGCCGGTCGCTCCGACGAGCGCGAGCGTCGTCGCCTGCATGCGGTCGGCTACTCGGAGTTTCGCTGTTAACTCTGTCGTACGCCGGCCGTCGACGAGGGCCGCCGTTTATCAGGGGCGCGGTACTCGGCCGTCGACGAGGGCCGCCGTTTATCAGGGGCGCGGTACTCGGCCGTCGACGAGGGCCGCCCTCACCCGGCGATCGCTTCGGCCACCGCGTCCAGTTCGTCGTCGGAGAGGTCGGGTCGCGTCCCGCCCACCGCGTGGAGGGGCGCGCCGCCGTCGCCCTCGAACCGCGGGATGACGTGGACGTGGACGTGGGGGACCTCCTGCCCGGCCGCCTCGCCGTCGTTGATCCCGACGTTGGCGCCGTCGGCGTCGACCGCGGCCTGCACCCGCGGGGTGAGCTCGGTCACCGTCGCGAACAGTTCGCTCGCGAGGTCGTCGTCGAGGTCGCCGACGTGCTGCGCGTGCGACTTCGGGATCACGAGCGTGTGCCCGCGTGCGAGCGGGTTGGCGTCGAGGAACGCAAGCACGTCGTCGGTCTCGTGGACGGTCCGCGCCGGGATGTCGCCGGCGACGATCGAACAGAAGATGCAGTCGTCTGACATACGCGAGGGGTCGGCGGCGCGACTCATCAAGCTTTCCCGGAAGGGGGGGTCGATCCGGGCCACGATTCGGCCGACCCTACTCCTCCGCGTCGGGGAACGGCACCTCGACGAGGTCGCCGTCGTCCGGGAGGAGCACGTCGCCGTCGAACGCCTCCCGCGCCTCCCGGCGGATCGGCGAGGCGTCGGCCGCGTACCGCGAGGAGATGTGGACGAGCGCCAGTCGCTTCGCGTCCGCGCGCTCGGCGATCTCCCCGGCCTCGCGGCCGGTCGAGTGGGCCGTGTCGCGGGCGCGGTCGGCCATGTCGTCGCCGAAGGTCGCGTCGTGGACGAGGAGGTCGGCGCCGGCGGCGGCCTCGACCGTCCGCTCTCGCGGGCGCGTGTCGGCGGTGTAGACGAGCGTCCGACCGGGCCGCGGCGGGCCGACGACCTGATCCGGCTCGACGACCGTCCCGTCCTCGGCCTCGACGGGCTCGCCGTCGTGGAGCCGGCCGAACTTCGGGCCGACGGGAACGCCGAGTTCCTCCGCCCTCGGGCGGTCGAACCGACCGGGCCGGTCGTCCTCGTCGAGGACGTACCCCTGCGAGACGGTCCGGTGCTCCGTCTCGAACGCGCGGACCGCGTAGCCGTCGGCGTCGAGCGCGACCTCGCCGGGCGCGACCTCCTCGATTCGCACCCGGAACGCGGGGTCGTGCCCGACCGCGTGGACGAGGTCGCGGAGGTCCTCGCCCGTCCCCGGCGGGCAGTGGACCGTCAGCGGCGCCGATCGGTCGTTGAACCCGAGCGTCTGGACCAAGCCCGGGATCCCGAGGACGTGGTCGCCGTGGAGGTGCGAGACGAACACGTGGTCGATCCCGAACCCGGTGCCGTACCGCATCATCCCGCGTTGGGTCCCCTCGCCGCAGTCGAAGAGGAGGCGGTCGCCCTCGCGGTTGACGAACAGTGCGCTCGGCGCGCGCTCGGTGGTCGGGACGGCGCCGCCCGTGCCGAGGAACGTGACGCGAAGGGACATGCCCGCACATCGGAGCGGCGGTTGTAAACCGGTATCGATGACGGCGGAAGCCCCGCGACCCGACGGCGACACCCACATGTGTCCGCCGGCCCGAGCGCGCCCATGCACGATTCGATCGCCGCGCTGGTCGGACGGGAGGGGTGGCGCGCCGAGGGCAACGCCGCCCGCGTCCACTACGACGGTGGCGGCGGGGACCGGTTCGCGGTGGAGTTCTACGCCGACGCCGAGCGGGTCATCTACTGGACGGTGCCGGTCGCCGATGGCGACGGCCCTGAGGCGACCGACGCCGCGACGGCGACCGCCACGGCCGCCCGGTGCCCCGCGACGATATCCCCGACCCCCTCCGACGGCGCATCCGCGAGGACCTCGCCGCCGCCGACGTCGACCCGTCCGTCGAACGCCGGCAGGTGTGAGGGGCCGCTCGTGCTCGCAGGGGTAGCCGACGACAGAAACGCGGTCGTTGGCCTTCGAAACCGGAGATTTCCGCCTATGTATTTCGGTTCGAAGGAAACCTATTTGCGGCGCGATACGATATGAAACGGTAATGAGTAGCGTCGAATGGGAAGAAGACGACCCCTTCGAGGAACAACGGGACAAGATCGATAACCCGATGAAACGCCTGTTCCTCGAGTACGGTCGCGACTACCTCCCGCAGGTCTCCGTCGGTGTCCTCGCTAGCGTCTTCGCGCGGCTCCTCGACCTCCTCCCGCCGCTTATGCTCGGTATCGCCCTCGACGCGATCTTCCGCGGCGAGGCCCCGTTCAACGAGCAGATCCCGCTCGTGTTGCTACCGGACGCGTGGCTCCCGACCGCGCAGACCGAGCAGTTCTGGTTCACGATCGCGGTGCTGGCCGGGGCGTTCCTCTTCGGCGCGGGGTTCCACTGGATCCGGAACTGGGGGTTCAACGCGTTCGCGCAGAACATCCAACACGACGTCCGGACGGACACCTACGACAAGATGCAGCGGCTCAACATGGAGTTCTTCTCTGACAAGCAGACCGGGGAGATGATGTCCATCCTCTCGAACGACGTGAACCGGCTGGAGCGGTTCCTCAACGACGGGATGAACTCCGTGTTCCGCCTGTCCGTGATGGTGGTCGGGATCGGTGTCCTGCTGTTCTGGATCAACTGGCAGCTCGCCTTGGTCGCGCTGCTTCCGGTCCCGATCATCGCCGGGTTCACCTACCTGTTCATCAAGACCATCCAGCCGAAGTACGCCGAGGTGCGGTCGACGGTCGGTAAGATGAACTCCCGGCTGGAGAACAACCTCGGCGGTATTCAGGTGATCAAGTCGTCGAACACCGAGCCGTACGAGTCCGACCGCGTCGACGATGTCTCGATGGACTACTTCGGCGCCAACTGGGACGCGATCACGACCCGGATCAAGTTCTTCCCGGCGCTCCGCGTGCTCGCCGGGATCGGCTTCGTGATCACGTTCATCATCGGCGGACTGTGGGTGTTCCAGGGTCCGCCCGGCCCGTTCTCCGGCGAGCTCTCCGAGGGGATGTTCGTCGTCTTCATCCTCTACACCCAGCGGTTCATCTGGCCGATGGCGCAGTTCGGGCAGATCATCAACATGTACCAGCGCGCCCGCGCCTCCTCCGCGCGGATCTTCGGTCTGATGGACGAGCCCTCGCGGCTCGCCGAGGACCCGGACGCCGAGGAGCTGGTCGTCGACGACGGCGACGTGGTCTACGACGACGTGAGCTTCGGCTACGACGAGGAGACCATCGTCTCCGACGTCGACTTCGAAGTCGAGGGCGGCGAGACGCTCGCCTTGGTGGGCCCGACCGGCGCCGGCAAGTCCACGGTGCTCAAGCTCCTGCTCCGGATGTACGACGTCGACGACGGCGCCATCCGGATCGACGGGCAGAACGTCCGCGACGTGACGCTCAAGTCGCTCCGCCGGTCGATCGGCTACGTCGGCCAGTCGTCGTACCTGTTCTACGGGACCGTCCGCGAGAACATCACGTACGGCACGTTCGAGGCGACCGACGAGGAGGTCCGCGAGGCCGCGAAGGCCGCGGAGGCCCACGAGTTCATCGAGAACCTCCCGGACGGCTACGACACGATGGTCGGCGAGCGCGGCGTGAAGCTCTCCGGCGGGCAGCGCCAGCGCGTCACCATCGCGCGGGCGGTCCTCAAGGACCCCGACATCCTCGTCCTCGACGAGGCGACCTCGGACGTCGACACCGAGACGGAGATGCTGATCCAGCGCTCGCTCGACCGGCTTACGGCCGATCGGACGACGTTCGCCATCGCGCACCGGCTCTCCACGATCAAGGACGCCGACACCATCCTCGTGTTGGAGGGCGGCGAGGTCGTCGAGCGCGGGACCCACGGGGAGCTGCTCGACAACGGGGGGCTGTACGCCCACCTCTGGGGCGTGCAGGCCGGCGAGATCGACGAGCTCCCGCAGGAGTTCATCGACCGCGCGCAGAAGCGCACCGCGCGCCTGATCGAGGACGCGGAGACCGACGACGACTGAGGCGGGACGGGACGGGCCGAAGCGCCCCGACGCCTCCCCTCGGGCCGCTCACGTCGACAGCTGACTCCAGTCGTCGGCGCCGTCGGCCTCGCTCTCCTCCCCGCGCTCTCCCGCGGTCGGTGCCTCCCCTCTCGGCTCCTCGCCCAGCGCGTCGAGGATCGCGTCGCGCACCTCGCGCGGCTCGTGGAACCGCGTCCGCTCGCACCGCTCCAGCGTGGTTTCGAGCCGCTCGCCCCCGCTCCCGGTCTCCAGCTCGAAGCCGCCGTACTGCTCGATCAACTCCGCGACCGACACCGGATAGGCGTGCTCGCGAAGCGCCCGCTTCAGCGGTCCGAACGTCACCCCCGCCGTTCGACCGCGGTCTTCGTTCTCATTACTCATGAGGTGACTGTCATCGCGGATCGGAATAACTCCCGGGGCGACTCGCGGTCCGTTCGCGGTCGATCCCCTCGTCCGACCGTCGGCTATACGGCGCGTCCCGTCGAAGGGACCGCATGCGACTCACGGACGCCACCTGGACCGACGTGCGCGACGCCGACGTCGACGTCGCGTTCGTCCCCGTCGGCAGCACCGAACAGCACGGCCCCCACGCGCCCCTCGGGACCGACACGCTCGACGCCGTCGCGGTCGCGGAGGCCGGGGCGGCGGCGTACGAGGAGACGGAAGGCGAATCGGCGGACGGAGACGCGACGGAGGGGCCCGGCGATACCGCCGGGGAGGTCGCGGTCGCCCCGCCGATCCCCGTCGGCGTCGCCGAGGAGCACCGCGCCTTCGACGGGACGATGTGGGTCTCGCCGGACGCCTTCCGCGCGTACGTCCGCGAGGCGGCCGAATCGCTGCCGCACCACGGGATCGACCGGATCGTGTTCGTCAACGGCCACGGCGGCAACGTGGCGGCGCTCGCGGAGGTCGCCCGGCGATTCTCCCGGGACGACGCCCACGACGGCTACGCCGTCGCGTTCACGTGGTTCGAGGCGGTCGACGAGCACGGGGCCGACATGGGCCACGCCGGCCCGCTGGAGACGGCGCTGCTGCGCGCGACGAACCCCGACCTCGTCCGCGAGGACCGCGTCGCGGCCGCGGGCGAGGGCGCCGCCGACCGCTGGGGCGAGTGGGTCTCGGGCGTGAACCTCGCGCACGACTCCGACGAATTCACCGAGAACGGCATCGTCGGCGACCCGACCGCCGGCGACGCCGAGCGCGGCGAGGAGCTCCTGAGCCTCGCGAGCGACGCGCTCGCGTCGCTCGCGGCGGCGGTCGTCGAGCGGGAGTCCGAGTGAAAACGGGGGACCCTACTCGTCGCCTTCCTCGGCGGCCTCCGCCGCGTCCTGCAGGGCCCCGCGGATCGCGGGGACGGTGCCGGTGAGCGAGGCGACCTCCTCGGCGGCGCTCTCGATGTCGCCGACGAGCGACTCCAGCTCCTCGATCTCGGCTTTCAGATCGTCGGCGTCCTCGAAGGCGTCGGCGCGCTCCCCGAGCACGTACGCCTTCTTCGCCGACCGGACGGAGCCGATCGCGTCGCCGACGTCTAGGGCGGACTTGAGCCCGTTGAGGGTGCCGAGCACGTTGTCCGCGTCCGTCTCCCACACGTCGTCCGCGTCGGGGAGCTCCGCCCGAGCGGCCGCGAGGTGCTCTTCGACCTCCGCGCGCGTCTCCGCGGCCGCCTCCCCGAACAGGTCGTCGTCGTCGAACGTGGACTGGGCCATACCCGTCACGTCGTCCCGACGCCTTTTAAAAACGCGCCCGAAAGCGGAAGTGAAATCGCGACGGACGGGACGTCAGGGTCGCGGTTCGGTGCGACGCGGCGTTCAGTTCCGCCTCGGGCGACGGCGGGGGCTCGGCGACGTCGCCGCGGCGACTCCGCCGCGACCGCCGCGCCCCGCTCAGAGCCGAACGAGGAGCTCGAACGCGATCAGCGCGAGCAACAGCGCCGTCGCGCCGGCGAGCAGGGCGAGCGCGCGGAGCCATCCGGCGACCCACTCCGCGCTCGGCGTCGCGGCGAGCAGCGCCGGCCGACCGGCGGGATCGGTCTCGGGGTCGGTCACGGTGTTGGCGTCGGCCGGAACCGACGTAAAACCGACTATGAGAGGGTCGTAGCGGTGGGATCGGCTCCGGACGGCTATATACCGAACCGGCCGGGAGGTCCTCCCGTCACCCGTGATTCCACGGCGCCTCGTCGAAGTCGACGACTCGATCCTCGCGGTCGAGAGCGTCGATCCGCTCGACGTCCACGGGATCGAGGTCGAGGTCGCGCGCCGCCCAGTTCGCCTCGACGTGATCGGCGCTCGCGGCCTTCGGGATCGGCGCGACCCGCTCTTTCGAGAGCAGCCAGGCGAGGCTCACCTGCGCCGGGCTCGCGTCGTGCTTCGCGGCGATATCTCGCAGGACGTCCACGTCGGCGACTCGGTTGCGCGCGATCGGCGAGTACGCGACGAGCCAGTGGCCGTGCTCGACCGCGAGCTCGCGAAGCTCCGGCTGGCGGAGCAGGGGGTGGCACTCGACCTGATGGGCGAACACGTCGTGGTCGAGCCGGTCGATAGCCGCCTCGAGCTGGTCGGGACGGAAGTTCGAGAGCCCGATCCGGTCGGCGACGCCCTCGTCGACGAGGTCGTCGAGGGCGGGCAGCGTCTCGTCGGGGTCGTATGTGTTGATCGGCCAGTGGACGTACAGGAGGTCGATCGAGTCGACGCCGAGCCGGTCCCGGCTCACCCGCGCGGTCGCGGTGGCGTCGTCGTACGAGAGGTTGTCCGTCGAGAGCTTCGTCGCGACGAACAGGTCGTCGCGATCGACGTCGGTGCGGTCGATCCCCGCCGACACCGACGCCTCGTTGTCGTACCCCTGCGCGGTGTCGACGTGGCGGTACCCCGTCTCGACCGCGTGGGCGACCCCGGCGACGCACTCCTCGCCGTCCGCCAGCTTGTACGTCCCGTACCCGAGCCGATCGAACGCGTCGGACATACCTGCCCGGGGGGCGCAATCCCTGTGAACGTACCGGTCCACCTCGTTCCCCTCGATCTCGGGTCGGCGTCGGGCCGCCCGTCGGTCGACGGGGTCTCCGACCGACTTCGCGCCGCAGGGTTCTCATGATTGATATTTTTGCCCAAGTTATTATCCTGATGCTTTCCCTGTGGATCGATACATCATGCAAGAGGGACCGTTCTCCGGCGTCCGGTCGAGCTACGGCGCGAAGCTCGCGCTGTCGCTGATCGGCGTCACGGGGATCTCAGTCACGTACGGGGCCGTCGTCTACCTCCGGACGGAGGGAATCGGCGCGGTCGGCGCGGAGATCCGCTCCGGCCTCATCGGGATGACGCTGCTGACGGTGATCGGGCTCGCGCTCATCGGCGTCACGGTCGGGTCGAACACGGTCATCTCGCTGCGCCAGCTCACGACGAAGGCGGAGCGGATGGCCGAGGGCGACCTCGACGTGACGCTCGAGACCGGCCGGACCGACGAGATCGGTCGGCTGTTCGAGGCGTTCGACGCCATGCGCGGCTCGCTCCGCGCCGAGATCGACGACGCGGAGACCGCCCGCCGGGAGGCCGAGGAGGCCCGCCGGGAGGCGACGCAGCGAGCCGAGACGGTCGAGCGCAAGGCGACCGAGTACGAGTCGGCCATGCGGGCGCTCGCCGACGGCGACCTGACCCAGCGCGTCGACACCGAGAGCGACAACGAGGCGATGGCTCGGGTCGGCGCCGCCTTCAACGAGATGGCCGACGAGCTGGAGGGGACGGTGGCGTCGGTCGCGACGGTCGCCGAGGACACCGCCGACGTCGCCGGCACCGTCGACGACCGCACGGAGAGCCTGCGGGCGACGACCGGGACCGTGAGCGAGGCGGTCGGGGAGATCGCCGAGGGGGCGCGCACCCAGCGCGACGACCTCGAGGCGGCGACCGACGAGGCGGAGAACCTCGCGTCGTCGGCCGAGGAGGTCGCCTCCACCGTCACCGACGTGGCCGAGACCGCGGAGCACGCCGCGGCGGTCGGCGAGGAGGGACGGGAGGCCGCGGAGGAGGCGCTCGCGGAGATGGACGCGGTCGAGGAGACGACCGCGGAGACGACCGCCGAGGTCGAGGCGCTCGCCGCGGAGGTCGAGGAGATCGGCGAGGTCGTCGACACCATCTCGGAGATCGCCGAGCAGACGAACCTGCTCGCGCTCAACGCGTCGATCGAGGCGGCCCGGTCCGGCGCGGAGGGCGCCGGCTTCGCGGTCGTCGCCGAGGAGGTGAAGGCGCTCGCCGAGGAGACGCAGGAGTCCGCGAGCGAGATCGAAGCGCGGATCCACTCCGTACAGGAGCGCGCGGAGACGGGCGCGAACGCGATGGAGCGCACCGAAGAGCGGATCTCCGCCGGCGTCGAGACCGTCGAGACGTCGATCGACGCGCTCGAACGGCTCGCGGAGGCCTCCGAGCGCACCGACACCAGCATGACCGAGATCACCCGCGCCACGGAGACGCAGGCCGACTCCGTGGACGCGGTCGTCGGCCACGTCGAGGACGTCTCCGCGATCAGCGCGCAGACCGCCGGCGCGGCCGGCGACGTCACCGGCGCGGTCGACGAGCAGGAGCGGACCCTCGGGGCGGTCGAGACCGCCGCCGAGTCGCTCTCCGACCGGGCCCGCAGCCTGCGCGACGCCGTCGGCGGCTTCGAGTTCGCGGCCGACGACGCGCTCGGAGGGGGCCCGGAGCCCGCGACGGCGACGGCGGTCTCCGACGGCGGGACGGCGGGCGGCGGCGACCCCGGAACCGACGGCGGGGGAGACGACTCCGCCTTCGACTTCTCGTCCGACGCGCCCGACGACGGCGCCGCCGGGGAGGGAGGTGACCCGAGATGATCGCCGACACGACGATATGGGCGTGGCTCGGCGTCCTCGCGATGGGCGCGGGCACGGTCCCGCCGCTGTGGGCGTGGCTCACGGGGTCGTCCGAGACCGGCGAGTCGCACGCGCGGTACTACGCCACTCTCACCGGCGTCACCGGGGTCGCGGCGCTCGCGTACCTCGCGATGGCGCTCGGCTTCGGCGTGCTGTCGACGCCCGGCGGCGACCTCGAGGTCGCCCGCTACGTCGACTGGCTGATAACGACGCCGCTGCTGATCCTGTACCTCGGGCTGCTCGCGCGGCCGTCGCGCCGGCTGCTCGCCGGGCTGATCGCGGTCGACGTGGTGATCATCGCCGGCGGGACCGCCGCGGTCGTCACCGCCGGCACGCTCTCGTGGGCCCTGTTCGGCGTCGCCGCGGCGGCGTACGCCGCGCTCGTTTACGGCCTGCTCGCCGCGCTCCCGCGCTCGGCGTCGGCCGAGGGGGACCGCGTCCGCGCCGTCTTCGGGACGCTCCGGAACATCACGGTCGTCCTCTGGACGCTGTACCCCGTCGTGTGGGTGCTCGCGCCAACCGGTCTCGGGCTCCTGACGGGCTCCACGGAGATGCTCGTGTTCGTCTACCTCGACGTCGTCTCGAAGGTCGGTTTCGTCGTCGTCGCGGTCGCCGGCGCGGACGCGCTCGATCGGCTCGGCGCGGGGAGCGGGCTCGACGCCGGCGTCCGCGGCCGCGGCCGCGACGCGCCCGGCACCGACGCGGACGGCTCGTCGCCGTCGCTCGGCGACGACTGAACCGACTGAACCCCGATAGACCCCTTCCTCACTCCTCTTCGTCGGCGACGAGGTCCTCGTACTGCGCGCCGGTCTGTTTCAGCGTCTCCGTGGAGTAGAGCCGCTCGTGGTCGAACGGGAGGTGCTCGG
This sequence comes from Halorubrum sp. Ib24, assembly GCF_002252745.1. NCBI lineage: Archaea > Methanobacteriati > Methanobacteriota > Halobacteria > Halobacteriales > Haloferacaceae > Halorubrum > Halorubrum sp. Ib24. Next base: position 10,321 of record NZ_NHOX01000041.1, read on the forward strand.
CCGCCAGCTCGTCGATCTTCGCGTCGACCGCCTCGGCCTCGCGCCCGTGGATCATCGTGAACAGGTTGTACTCCCACTCCTGTTCGGGCCGGCGCGGGCGGTGGTAACAGAGCGTGACGTACGGGAGGCTGCCGACCGCCTCGCCGCGCTCGTCGAGCTCGTCGTCGGGCACGTCCCAGACGACCATGCAGTTGTTCGTGAACCCGGTGACGACGTGGTTGACGACGCAGCCGATCCGCTTGATACAGCCGTCCGCGAGGAGGCGATCGACCGCCGCGAGGACGTCGTCGAGGGGGGCGTCGATCTCGGCCGCCACGTCGGCGTAGGGGGTCGCCGACAGCGGGAAGCCGTCTTGGATCGCCAGGAGGAGATCGGCCTCCAGCGCGGTCAGGTCGCCCCGGGCGTCCTCCGAGATGCGGGTGGCGGAGACCGCCGTGTGGTCGAGCGACTCGCGCGCGAACCGGTCCCCGTTCACCACGGGGAACTCCAGGTCGATGTAGTAGTCTGTCAGCATCGGGAGGGCCAGCACCTCGCAGCCGGTCCGATCCTCGATCTCCGCGAGGATCGCGTCGCGCGTCTCGCGGGAGCCCGCGGTGACGACGAACCACTGGTTCCACTCGTGGTCGCGACGATAGTTGTGGTTCACCTGCCGGTAGCCGTTGATCACGTCGGCGATCTCGTCGAACCGCTCGTCGGGCGCCCGCACCGCCGCCAGCGTCGACGAGCCGATGACGGGCGGATTGAGCACCGCGCCGAACCGCCGGAACACCCCCCGCTCGCGGAGGTCGCGGACGCGGTCGAGCACCGCCGCGGCGTCGACGTCGACGCCCGTCTCGGCCGCGATCTCGCCGGCGACCCGCTCGAACGGGCGCGACTCGACGGGGAAGTCGCTCTGGAACTCGTCGATGAGCACGGCGTCGACCGAGTCGATGTCGGCCCGCCAATCGGCGTCCAAACTCATTGCGTCCCGTTGGGACCGCGCGTACCTACCGGTTTCGGAGGTGGTCAGCGGTTCCGGGAACCGTCGGTCGTCGCGGAGGAGTCAGTCGTCAGCGGGGGCCGTCCCGGGCGCCGGCGCGAACGCCCGGGCGCTCTCCTCCAACTCCGCCGCCGAGCAGCCGCCGACGGTGGCGGCCTGTTCGAGCGTCAGAGTGCGGGCGCGATACAGCGTGAGTGCGGTGGCCACGGATTTGGACGTCATCGGGAACAATTCTTTACTGGATGGACATACATATAACTCTAACGCTTATCTTAGTGTGTTACAAACTCTAGTGACGATAGAGTACTTAGAATGTACAGTGTAAGAAGATAAAACACAACGATTGGTGGTTTAGTGTGTGTGATTCAGTACCACGGAACCGGAGAGAGACGGTCGCGTCGGTGGGCTCGTCGCTCGCGCGCACTCGCCGGGCCTGCACCCGCCGGGTCCGCTCTCGCCGGGCCTGCACTTGACGGGGCCGCTCTCGCCGGGTTCGATCTCGGCCGGTCGGTTCCCACCGCACGGGAGCCGAGCGAGGGACTTTTCGTCCGAGGACCCGAACGACGCGTATGGCTCAGGCGACTCAGGAGTTCGGCGACTGGCCCCTCAAGCGGCTGATGACCGAGGTCTGCGGCTCCGGCCACAAGTCGGCCGACGACCTGACGCGCGCACAGGCGACCGAGGCGTTCGAACGCATCCTCGCGGACGAGCCCGACCCGACGACGCTCGGGGCGTTCTGGCTCGCGAACCGCTGGAAGCGGAACACGCCCGAGGAACTTGGCGCGTACGTCGACGTGATGTGCGAGCGCGTCGAGTACGCCGAACCCGACGCCGACCCCGTCGACTGCGGCGCCAACTACGACGGCAAGGGGCGCTCCGCGATCCTCGGCGTCGCGGCCGGGGCGGTCGCGGCCGCCGCGGGCACCCCCGTCGTCGTCCACTCGGGCGACCGCGTCCCCACGCAGAAGCAGGACGCGTACAAGCACGTCTTGGAAGAACTCGGCGTCCACACCGAGTTGACCCCCGCGGACTCGGCCGACATGGTCGACGAGACCGGCTTCGGCTTCTACTACCAGCCCGCGTTCAACCCCGCGATCGACGACCTGTTCGACCGCCGGGACATGATGGGGGTCCGGACGTTCGTCAACACGATCGAGACGCTGGCGAACCCCGCCGGCGCGTCCGTCCACCTCGGCTCCTTCTACCACCTCGCGTTCGCGAAGAAGGTGGTCGACACGTTCGTCGAGAGCGAGTTCCACGACCTCGACCGCGTCCTGATGTTCCAGGGCATGGAGGGGTACGACGACGTGCGGCCCGGCTACACCAAGGTCGCCGAGTGGGACGCGGCCCCCGCGAGCGACGGCGAGGGAGCGAGCGCGGACGACGGCGACGCGGCCGGCAGCGAGGGCGCGTCGTTCGACGACTTCGAGATCGAGACCGCCGAGTACGGGATGGACCTCGAAGAGGCGGACCTCGCGGTCGACGACGTCGCCGTCGACTCCGCGCGGATCACGGAGGAGGTGCTGTCCGGCGAGCGCGACGACGCCTTCGCCGACGCGGTCGCGGTCAACGCCGCGCTCCGGATCTACGCCCGCGAGGACGCCGACTCGATCGAGGAGGGACTCGACGCCGCCCGCGGGGCCGTTGACGACGGCTCCGCGCTAGCCGTGCTCGAAGACCTGCGAGCGTTCTGACCGCCCCCGTCTCCCGGCGACCGGCCGGAGTTTTGGGCGTAATTTGGGCCGGAGTTCGGAAAGCCCACTTAGGCGTTCGTGACCAACTCTCACACGCACAGAACACCATGATACACGACGCCACCTCACACGAGAGGAGCCCCTGCCATGCCCACGTGTGAACACTGCGACGCGCACGTCTCCGACCGGTTCGCCCGCGTGTTCTCGGACGCGCGCGGCCGGATCCACGCGTGCCCGAACTGCTCGGCCAACGCCGGTATCGCGGAGGTCACGAAACAACGGGCGCACGACGCCTGAACGGCCCGCTCTCCGTTCCGACCCCCTCCGCTTCGGCCCGCTCTCCGCTTCGGCCCACTCTCCGCTTCGGCCCGCTCTCCGCTTCGGCCCACTCTCCGCTTCGGCCCGCTCTCCGCTCCGGCCCTCGCCGTCCCCGCTGACGCCGCTTACCGCTCCGGAGCCGGCGGCATCGACCGCTTGTGAGCGCTGCGATCGTGGAGCTCGACGACGCGGTCGACGGCCTCGGCGGGCACGTCGAGCTCGCGGACCGTCGCCGCCCGGGAGAGCCCGCCGTCGACGTGGACGGCGAGGATCGCGTCGACGGTGTCGTAGTCGAGGCCAATCTCCTCCGCGTCGGTCTGGCCCTCCCACATCCCCGCGGTCGGCTCCTGCATCACGAGCTCGCGCGGGACGCCGACGTGCGCCGCCAGCTGCCGGACCTGCTGTTTGTAGAGGTTCCCGATCGGGTTGCAGTCGACCGCCTGGTCGCCGTACTTCGTGTAGTAGCCGGTCATCGCCTCCGCGCGGTTCCCCGTCCCGAGCACGACCCGGTTCTCCGCGTTGGCGACGAGGTAATTGAGGACCGCGCGGGTCCGGACGTACACGTTCCCGGCCGCCGTCTGATCGGCCGCGGCCTCCGGGAATGCGTCGAAGAAAGACTCCGCGATCGGCTGGATCTCGACCACGTCGTACTCGATCCCGAGCTCGTGGGCGACGCGCTCGGCGTCGGTCATCACGTCCGGGTCGTTCACCGCCGAGGGCATCGTGATCCCGTGGAGCCCGTCCTCGCCGAGGGCCTCGACGGCGAGGTAGGCGGTCAGCGTCGAATCGACTCCGCCCGAGAGGCCGAGGACGGCGCCCTCCGCGTCCGCGTCGTCGACGACGTCCCCGATGAACGCGACGACGCGCTCGCGGGTCGCCTCCAGCTCCGACTCCGAGAGACGGAGGTCGAGCGGCGGGTCGTCCGACAGCAACACCGACTGCTTCGAGGTCTGACTCATGGTAACAGACAGGGGCCGAGACGACTAATATCCCCGCTTCTCGCCCGTGAACTGGACGTTCGTCGGTTTTTCGTCGCCTTCGCTCCGGGGCCGCACGCTCCCTCGTCGTCGTCGAAATTCGGTCTCCCCCTACAGCAGTCCCTCCCGCTCGGCGAGCAGCAGCCCCTCCAGCGTCGCGTCGTTCGTCGGCGGGTCGCGTGCGACCTCCAGCGCCTCCTCGATCGGGACCGCGCGCGGCGAGAGGAACTCGTTGCTGTCGTGGTCGACGTCGACCGGCTCCAGCCCCTCGGCGAACACGTACCCGCGCGTGTGCCGGAGCACGCCCGTCGAGCACCACACCTCCTGTAACAGCGACGTCGACGAGGGCGCGAAGCCGGTCTCCTCGGCGAGCTCGCGCGCCCCGGCCGCGGTGTACGACTCGCCGCGCTCGACGATCCCGGCGGGCAGCTCCAGCTGGGTGTTCCGCACGGTCGGGCGGTACTGCTCGACGAACAGCACGTCGCCGTCGGCGACCGCGATCACGACCGTCGCCGGCGACAGCTCCGCCCAGTAGTACTTCTTCTCCGAGCCGTCCGGCTGCTCGACGCGGTCGGGCCCCCCGACGAACCAGCCGGGGTCGTACTCGACGGCAACCTCCCGTACCGGCCACTCCGGCTCGCCCGGCAGCGAGTGGTTGCGACCGTCGGAAAAGGCCGGGAGGTCGCGGAGGTCGGCGGCGGGCGCGTCGTCGCGGCCCGAGTCGTTGCGGCGGGGCGCGTCGCCCTCGTCGCTCGCGCGCTCACCGTCGTCGCTCACGGGCGAACCACCTCCACGCGATAAACCGTCCCCTCGTACCGCACGCGGACCGCGTCGCCGGTCGCGGCCTCTGGGGTCTGTCGCGCGAGCGCGTCCACCTCGTCGAACGGCGTGTGGGTGAACCACTTCTTGATCCCGTACGCGTCGGCCCGGTACGGGTCGGAGCGACCGTCGTCGCTCGCGAGCGCGCTCGTCAGGAACGGCCACCGGCGCTCCGAGACGTTGTTCGCGTCCACGGCCGGCCCGTCGGTCTCGATCGGCTCGGCGGTCAGGTAGTAGGGATCGCCGCTGCCGAGGTAGCTCGGCAGGGCCCCCAACGCGAGCAGGGCGACGATGACCAGCGCAATGGCGACGAGGAGGTTCCGGGTGACCCGGCGCATGGTCGACGTTGGCGCCGGCCGGGAATACCGGTTTCGACCGCGGCGGCGCGGTCCCGTTTCCCCGCCGCTCCCGTCGCGGTCCCGCCTTCCCGTTGCGGTCCCGTCTCCCCTGCCGCTCGCCGTGGTCGAACCCTGCCCGCGCCGACGCGCTTTACTCGCCGGCGCCCCTCACCTCTTTCATGGAGTTCCGGTTCGAGCTGGCCCTGTGCGCCGCGCTCGAATCGACAGACCGGGTCGTCGCCCGCCAGCTCGGCGCGGGGGTCACGAACCCCGGCGGCCGGATCGTCGACGTCTGCGTGCTGGAACCCGGACCGGAGTTCAGTCGGCGGGCGGCGATCGCGCCCGAGCGGATCCCGGACCCCGCGATCGAGGCGGCGGTCGGGCCCGGGGAGGCGGTCCCCGTGACCGAGGCGTTCGACCTCCCGCCGGACCGGGCGGCGGCGGTCGTCGAACGCGCGGCCGAGGTCGGCTACCTCGAACGCGAGCGCCGCGACGGGCGCCCGGTCGTGCGCGCGACCGCCAGATACCCCGACGACTGGATCGGTTCCCTGACCGCGATCGAGAACAAGCCCGACCTCGGGACGCCGGGCGATCTGGCGGCCCAACTGCGGTACGACGTCGCGCTCGGCCTGTTCGACGAGGCGATTCTCGCCACCGCCTCGTACGTCACCCGCGCGCACTTGAACCGGATCCCCGACCCGGTCGGAGTCTGGCGGTTCGACCCGGAGACGGGCGAGCGCGAGGTGGTCCGCGAGCCGTCCCCCCTCGACCCCGATGCGCCCGGCGTCGAGATCCGCGACGAGCGGTCGCTCCGGACCGACGTGGCGCTCGCCGGCCCGGACGCGTTGGCCCGCAAGCGGCGCCGGATCGCGGAGCGCGCGTACGGAAAGGGGTGGCGTCCGGCGCCCCCGGGATGCGCGCACGCGACGGGGACCGCCGACGGCCGCCCGTACTGCGAGCGGTTCGACCGAGTGGTGGACCCGGGTCGCGACTGCGGCGCGGGCTGTGACGCGTACGACCCCGCCGACCCGCCGGCGGTCGACCGCGACGGGCTCCGCGACGAACGGACCGCGTGGGCGGCCGACCCCGGGGGCGACGGGCCGCGCAGACAGTCGGGGCTCTCGCGGTTCCTGTAGCCGTCGCGGACGATCGTTGTGGGAATCCTTATACCCCGAGCGACGGACTCACACGTATGGACGACATCGAAGACGTGTTCGTCGCGCGGTTGATGACGAGCGAGCTCCACACGGTAACGCCGGACACGCTGGTCGAGGACGCGGCCGCCGTGCTGCTCGACAACGACATCAGCTCGGCGCTGGTCGTCGACGACGACGGCGCCCTAGTCGGCATCCTCACCACGACCGACTTCGTCGACATCGTCGCGAAGAGCCAGCCGAAGGCGGAGACGACCGTCGAGCGGTACATGACGCGCGATCCCATCACGGCGAGCGCGCAGGACTCCGTCTCCGCGATCGCCGCGGTCATGGTCGAGCACGGGTTCCACCACGTGCCCGTCGTCGACGGCGACACGCCCATCGGGATCATCACGACCTCCGACTTCGCCGCGTACGTCTCCTCGCCGGAGACGGCGTCTCCGTAGGCCGCTTCCCCTCCGCACGGTCGTCCCGCCCCGTCGGGCTCACCGCCGCCGCTCCCCGCGTCCGCGACGCCGACAAGTGACGCCCCTTTCTGTGGGGTATTACCGGGGCCTCCCGTATCCGCGTCCATGCCCGACCACCTGCATCTCAACCTCTTTACCATGGCCTCCGTCGAGCACGTCTCGCCGGGGTCGTGGACCTTCCCCGGCGACCGGTCGCCGGAGTACGCGGACCGGGAGTACTGGACCGAGGTCGCCCGGACCGCCGAGCGCGGCGGGTTCGACGCGGTGTTCTTCGCGGACGTGCGCGGGATCTACGACGTGTACGGCGACGACCGGCACACGGCCGTCGAGAAGGGGGTCCAGACGCCCGCGAGCGACCCGCAGCTCGTCGTCCCCGCGATGGCGGAGGTCACCGACGACCTCGGGTTCGCCGTGACGCGGTCGACGACGTACACCCATCCCTACCAGCTCGCGCGGGAGTTCTCCACGCTCGATCACCTCACCGACGGGCGGATCGCGATCAACGTCGTCACCTCCTACCTCCAGTCGGCCGCCGAAAACCTCGGGCTCTCGGAGCGGATGGACAAGCAGACGCGTTACGACCGCGCCGACGAGTTCCTCGACGTCTGCTACAAGCTGTGGGAGGAGTCGTGGGACGACGACGCGGTCGAGGTCGACCGCGAGGCCGGGCGCTACACCGACCCCGAGAAGGTGTCTGCGATCGCCCACGAGGGGGAGCACTTCTCCGTGCCCGGCCCCCACGGCTGCGAGCCCTCGCCGCAGCGGACCCCGGTCGTGTATCAGGCCGGCTCCTCCGACCGTGGCCGGGAGTTCGCGGCCGCGAACGCCGAGGCCGTCTTCGCCAGCCAGCCGACCGAGGAGGGCGTTCGCGAGTACATGGCCGACGTGAAATCGCGCGCGGCCGACCACGGCCGCGACCCCGAGAGCCTGAAGTTCTTCATCGGCGTCGTCCCCGTCGTCGGCGAGACGCAGGCGATAGCGGAGGCGAAGCACGAGGAGTACACGCGCCACGTCGACGTCGAGGCGACGCTCGCGCTCCTCTCCGGCTTCCTCGACATGGACCTTTCGGAGCTCGACCCCGACCAGAAGGTCGAGCACATCGAGACGGACGCGATACAGGGGACGATGAACGCGTTCACGAAGGCGCAGCCGGACCGCGAGTGGACGGTCCGCGAGGTCGCGGAGTTCTGCGGGCTCGGCACCACTTCACCGAAGATCGTCGGTACCCCCGAGGTGGTCGCCGACGAGTTGGCGTACTGGCACGAGGAGGTCGGCGTCCACGGATTCAACGTGAAGGAGGTCGTCCGCCCCGACTCGCTGACGGACTTCGTTGACCTCGTCGTCCCGGAGCTCCGCGAGCGCGGACTCGTTCCGGACCCGGACGACGCCGGCGACGCTCCCCGCGGCGACGGCACCCTCCGCGAGCGGCTGCTCGGCGAGGGGCAGTCCCGGCTCCGCGACGACCATCCGGCGAGGCGGTAGGTCGCTCGCGTCGGCCGATTCTCCTGTCGACTTCACTGGATCCGAATCCGATAGCCCTGCCGCCCCCGCTACCCTTAAGTGCGTTCCACTGCTTATATCGGTTGACGCTTCGCTTGGAGGGCCGAAGCGTCAGCGGGGACCTACTGAACGGCACGCCTGTGCCACCTTTTCCCGGCACGGGCGTGCCGTTCGTCCTTTGGTATCGATGAGCGACGGCCTCATGTCGGCGAGCGAAGACCGTCTTCCGCGGCCGCGCCCCCGGCGCGTGCGAGCGTCGCCGACTCCGCGCCCGTTTTTCAGCGGTCCTCCCCTGATATTCTCAGCGGTCCTCCCCCGACGCTCTCAGAGATTTTCCCCCTGATACGACCCCTCGTACGCTCCGTCGTGATCGGCGGCGGCGAGAACCAACTGGGCGATCCGCGCGCCGGGCTCGATCTCAAGAGCGTGGCCCACGTCGAGGCGGCCCTCGCCGACGCCCTCGTAGCCGGCGTCCCAGACGGCGGTGTCGAGGGTACAGGAGTTCCGTAGCAGCGTCGACCGCGGGAGCACGAACCCGACCCGCTCGCTCGGTATCCGCACCGGCTCCCCGTACCGGACCACGTACGTTCCCGGCTCCAGCCGGTAGACGCCGTCTTCGAGCGGTACCGGCTCACGCTCGCCGACGCGTTTCCCGTCGCGGCCGATCCGTCCGGGCGCCGTCTGCTGGAAGACCTCTCCGACCGTGAGGTCGACGCCGTTCGGCTGTCGCTGCGCGTCGTCGAGGTCGGCATCGCCGGCTTCCAGCGCCGCCGCGACCGTCGCTCCCGAGTCGAACATGCCCGACCGAATCCGCGGGCGAGACTAAACGGTGTCGCACCCGGTCGCGACGCGGCCCGGCCCAGTCGCCGCCGACGTGGGATCCAGATAGTTCGGCCGATAACGGCCTTTATGAGCCTTATACACTGGTTACGGATACCGCTCTCACGGGGAACGGTATCCCGCCGATCTCCCGCCAAGAATTGCCGGTCAGACGGATCCTACACGGTCGATCTTTCGGGAAACTCGCGGGTTTTATATCCACGGGAGAGCGACGTGCGGATGATATGGGACAAACGATTACGGAGAAGATCCTCGGTGACCACCTCGTCGAGGGCGAGCTGACGCCCGGCGAGGAGATCGGCATCGAGATCGACCAAGTGCTGACGCAGGACACGACGGGGACGATGGTGTGGCTCCAGTTCGAGGCGCTGGAGATGGACGAGATCCAGACGGAGCTCGCCGCGCAGTACTGCGATCACCAGACGTACCAGTTCGACTTCAAGAACACCGACGACCACCGGTTCCTCCGCTCCGCGGCCGGCACGTACGGGGCCTACTTCTCGCGGCCCGGCAACGGCATCTGCCACCAGGTCCACAAGGAGAACTTCGCGGCGCCCGGCAAGACGCTGCTCGGCTCCGACTCGCACACGCCGACCCCCGGCGGGCTCGGCCAGCTCGCGATCGGCGCCGGCGGGCTCGACATCGCCGTCGCGATGGGCGGTGGCCCCTACTACGTCGAGATGCCCGAGGTCGTCAACGTCCACCTCGAGGGCGAGCTCCCCGAGTGGGCGACCGCGAAGGACATCGCGCTCCACCTCCTCGGCGATCTGACGGTCAAGGGCGGCGTCGGCAAGATCTTCGAGTACACCGGCCCTGGCGCCGAGAACCTCTCGATCCCCGAGCGGACCACGATCACCAACCTCGGCACCGAGCTCGGCGCCACCTCCTCCATTTTCGCGACCGACGAGAAGACGAAAGACTGGCTCTCCCGTCAGGACCGCGAAGAGGAGTACGTCGACCTCCAGCCCGACGACGACGCGGAGTACGCGGAGACGATCGAGGTCGACCTCTCCGACCTCGAACCGCTCGTCGCCGCCCCGTCGATGCCCGACAACGTCGCCCCCGTCAGCGAGTACGAGGGCACCGACGTCGAGCAGGTCATCATCGGCTCCTGTACCAACGGCGCCTACGAGGACATCCTCCCCAGCGCGAAGATGCTGGAGGGACGCGAGGTGTCCAAGAGCACCGAGATGATCGTCGCGCCCGGCTCCAAGCAGGCGTCCGAGATGCTGGCCCGCGAGGGCTGGACCGCGGAGATGATGGCGGCCGGCGTCAACTTCTCCGAGGCGACCTGCGGCGCGTGTATCGGCATCGGTCACGTGCCCGCCTCCGACTCCGTCTCGCTGCGCACCTTCAACCGCAACTTCGAGGGCCGCTCGGGCATCGAGGACGACTCCGTCTTCCTCTGCTCGCCCGAGGTCGCCACCGCGGCGGCCATCACCGGCGAGATCGTCGACCCGCGCGACCTCGCGGACGACCTCGGCGACCTCGAGGAGCCCGGCCTGGAAATGGGGACGAAGTACGGCCCCGGCATGGGTGAGTCCGACTCCGACATCATCTCGCCCGACGAGGCGATCGACGACGGTCTCGTCAAGGGCCCGAACATCGGCGACGTGCCGCTCAAGGACGGGATCGACGTGGACGGCGGTGAGGCGCTCCTCAAGATGGAGGACAACATCACCACCGACCACATCATCCCGGCGACGGCGGACATCCTGAAGTTCCGCTCGAACATCGAGAAGCTCTCCGAGTTCACGCTCTCGCGCGTCGACGACACGTTCGCGCAGCGCGCGCTCGACGCCGACGGCGGCGTCCTCGTCGCCGGCGAGAACTACGGGCAGGGCTCTTCCCGCGAGCACGCCGCCCTCTGTCCGATGTACCTCGGCATCGAGGCGGTCTTCGCGCAGAGCTTCGCCCGTATCCACAAGGCGAACCTGTTCAACTTCGGCATCGTCCCGCTGGCGATCGACGCGGAGACGTACGAGGAGATCGAGCAGGGCGACGACCTCGAGATCGTCGACGACGTGCCCGCGGGCGTCTCCTCCGGGCAGGAGGAGTTCACCGTGAGCGTCAACGGCGAGTGGGAGTTCACCGCCGACCTCGACGCCTCCGAGCGCGAGCGCGACATCCTCGCCGCCGGCGGCAAGCTCTCGTGGGTCAAACAGCAGCACGTCGACGACGGCTCCGGCGCGGCGCCGGCCGACGACTGAGGCGACCGCCGACGCCGATCGTCCCAGCTTACTCCGTTTTTAATCGTCGCCGGCGGCGACGCCGAGGTCATCGCTCTTCCCGACCCACGCGCCCCGCGTGAAGTCGACCGCGTCGTTCCACTTCGCGACGATCGTGGCGACCGCCAGATCGCCGCTGATGTTGGTCATCGTCCGCAGCCGATCCAGGATCGGGTCGACGCCGGCGACGAACCCGACGACTTCGAGCGGCAGTCCGAGCTGCGTCAACACGAGCGTCAACATGATGAGCCCGGTCCCCGGCACGCCCGCCGCCCCGACGCTCGCCAGCACCGCCACGAGGACGACGGTCACCTGTTCGGCGATGGACAGTTGTACGCCGACGAGATTCGCGGCGAAGACCGCGGCCACGCCCTGGTAGAGGGCGGTGCCGTCCATGTTGATCGTCGCGCCAAGCGGCAACGAGAAGCTGTAGACCCCTTCGTCGATGTGGAAGTTGTCGTCGGCGTTCGCCATCGTCACCGGAAGCGTCCCGCTCGACGAGCGGATCGACAGCGCGGTGATCAGCGCGTCGCGTCCCCCGGCGAGAAAGGCTGTTGGCGACTGTCCGGCGAGCAGCCGCACGATGACCCCGAGGTGGACGACCGCGATGTGCGCGGCGACGGCGATCGCTAGTGTGGCGATAAGCAGGGCGAACGGGACGATCGCGTCGACGCCGGCTTCGCCGAACACCGCCGCCATCAACGCGAACACGCCGATCACGCCGTACTCCATCACGCCCCAGACGACCTTGAACATCGCCTCTGCGCCCGCCTCAGCCAAGTTGTAGAACGATTCGACGCCCTCGCGGATGTCGGCCGAGTCGGTGGACTGCTCGACGAGCGCCAGCGCGAGTCCGAACACGATGACGAAGAAGATCGTCGGGAGAATGTCCCCGGCCGCCATCGCGCCGATCGGGTTCTCGGGAACGATCCCGAGGAGCACCTCGACGATGTCGGGCGCCTCTGCGGTCTGTGCTTCCGCGTCGCCCAGTTCGAGGTTGGCTCCCGGATCGATGAGGTTCGCGACTAGCAGTCCGAACCCGACCGCCGCGGCCGAGGTGAGCGCGTACAACCCGACCACCTGCCCGCCGATCTTCCCGAGGTTGCTCGGCGAGAGCCGCCGCGCCCCCATCAGCAGCGTGAACACGACGATCGGGACGATCAGCATGCTCAGCAGGTTCACGAACAAGTCGCCGAGCGGCTGGAGCACCGTCGCCGGCTGCCCCACGACGAGCCCGAACACCGAACCGAGCACGAACGCCAGTCCGATGCGATACACGATCGGTACCTCGCGGTACCGCCGCCAGGACTGCATCAGCGCGTTTGCCATACGGCGAGCGTGTTTCCGGAGGACCCACAAGTAAATATTGCCAGACCCGCAGGCTCGCCGGGACCTGTGACACGAGGCGGCGGGAGTCAGGAGTCAGAGCCTTCGCGGTCCGGACGAGGCTGTCGCTCGGGGGGCACGGAGAGAGAATCGCTCGGCGCCGGTCGGCTCGCCGAGGTCCGCCTCGTTAGCGGGCCGCGGCGGCGACGCGCTCGCGCTCCTCCTTCTGCGAGATGGAGTAGGAGCGGTCGGCGTCGTAGTCGGCAGCGGTCGTAAGCTCGTTGGCGAGCGCCTCGGCGGCGGCGGTGCTCGACTTGTACGTCGCGCTGGCGACGCCGTCAGAGATGAACAGCAGCGCTTGGTCGACGCGGCGCTGGGGCGCGACGTCGACCGCCTTGGGGACGGAGATGCCGCCGTACTTCAGGCGGACGGTCTCCTCCCGCGGCGCGGCGTTCTCGACCGCGCGAACGAGGACCTGCACCGGGTTCTCCTCGGTCCGTTCGTGGACGATGTCGAAGGCGTCGCGGACGATCCGCGTCGCCTGCTGCTTCTTGCCCGTGTTCTCGTCGGTCTGCATCAGGCGGTTGATCAGCCGCTCGACCAGGGAGATCTCGGACTTCTTGAACTGCTTCGACGCGTGGCGCCCCATCGTGTGGGCGATGGGCGTCACGGTCATGTAGCGTTTCGTCGAGGGGTCCTCGTAGGCGATCTCGGTGACGTCCCAGACGCCGAACAGCTTGGCGTTCTCGTTGGCGGCCTCGCTGGACGCGGGCGCGTCCGGATCCGGTTCGTCGGCGGCGAGGTCCTCGTCGGACGGCGCCTCGGTCTCCTCGCCGCTCATCTGACGGGCTTCTCCGCGTTTCCGCGAACCAGTTCGATCATGGAGACGCCGTTGACCTTCTCGACTTTGTAGTTGACACCGGAGAGGTCGCCCATCGCGCGACCCTTAGCCCCGCCGATCCCGGCGATCCTGACCTCGTCGTGCTCGTCGATGAACGAGATGGCGCCGTCACCGGGACAGAACGCGGTGACCTGCTTCCCGTTCTTGATGAGCTGGACGCGGACGCACTTTCGGATCGCCGAGTTCGGCTGCTTTGCTTCGATTCCGACCTTCTCCAGGACGATCCCGCGAGCCTGCGGGGCGCCCTCGAGGGGGTCGGACTTCTTCTTGAGCCCGCGCTCTCGCCGAGCGTACTCGGAGTCGGACCAGCGGCGCTTCTGCCGGTCCTGTTTGAGCTTACGGGCCGCGTATTTGCCGTTCGCCATCGTACGTCTACTTCCGAACGGAGCTACTTAAGCGTCGTCTTTCGACGCGGCGAAACGCCCTCAGATCGCCCGAGCGGTACCTCTCGTCCGTTCTGAGAGTGTTTCTCTCCACGAGCGGATTCGAAACGACCGCCGCTCGTCTCCGCTGAGACGGTAAGCCGTCGCGAGCGCCCGTCGTTCGCCGCCGACCGCGAGTCGCCGTCGCCCCCGGTCGTCATCACTCGCTCGTCGCCTCGCGGGCGTCGGCGACCCAGTCGGGTTCGGGGATCTCCGCCCCGGGATCGCGGTAGTCGATGTCGATGTCGACGGTCGCTTCTCCCCCGTCGTGTCCGCCGGCCCACGACTGTTCCAGCCGCGGGACGACGCCGGCTTCGTACACGTGCGCCGTCGCGGACGCGGTCTCGACGGTCTCGGGGATGTTCCGGTCGCCGTCGAACTCGTCGGCGGTGAACCGGGCGGTCGTCTCGCCGCGGACTTCGCCCGCCCCGTCGCTCGCCATGTTCCAGCGGTTCAGTCCCTCGTACTGCGTCTCGCCGGTCTCCGTCTCCCCCTCGACGCGGATCCCCGTCAGCGCCTCCTGTCGCATCGCCTCCTCGAGGTCGCCCTCCGAGCGGTCCACCGACTGGCGGTCGTACTGCGTCTCGCCGTCGGTCTGCCGCCGGAACAGCAGTTCGTCGCCGGCGATGTACAGCTCCGTGACGTCCGGCTCTTCCGTCTCCGTCAGCTCCTGTCTCACGTACTGGCGACCGTTCTCGAGGTCGTAGCCCGATTCGTACACCTGCGACGGGAGCCACGGCGTCGGATCCGCGTCGCCGTCGTGACTCGTCTCGGCCGTCGAGAACAGGGTGAAGCCGCCCGCGTCGACGAACGCGTCGACGTGGGACTCGGCGAGCGCGTCGAGCGCGAGCGCGTCGCCGTCGCGCCAGTTCGCGTCGATGAACGGGCGGTCGGACCCGTCGTCGGTCGGGTTGCCGGACCCGTCACCGTCGTCGTCGGAACAGCCGGCGCTCCCGACCGCGACTGCGGTCCCGAGGCTCGCGAGGAGGCGTCTGCGGTTCATGGGTCACAAAACGGAGCCGCGGTCAAAAGCGCGCGGATCCCCGGATACGGAACGTACGTTCGCGGACGGCTAGACGCGGGATCGCGACCTACGTCAGCTGCACGTCGTCGATGTCGTGGTGGCGCTTCGCCAGCGTCCGTGCCGTCTCGATGTTGGTCCCGTCGGCGCCGATGGCGACGCCGCGGTCCGGCTCCGGCACCTCGACGTACGCGACGCGGTCGTTCTGCTCGGAGATGGTCACGGCGTTGACCGCCGCGGGCGCGAGCGCGCTCGAGACGAACGCCTCCGGCGTGTCCGCGTCCTCCACCAGCTCGACCGACTTGCCCAGCCGCCGCTCCGCCTCCTCGACGGTCTCGCCCGCCTGTCCGATCGCGGCGGCCATCTCGCCGGCCGGCACGAGGAACACGAGCCGGTCGCCCTCCACGAGGCAGTCCTTCGGCGCGACCCCGGTCAGCTCGTCGAACCGACCGATGTAGCGCCGCGCCTCGTCGGAGAGCTCGACGTACATCAGTCGTCGCCCACGACGCGCGACCCCATCCGGAGGTCGACGTCGCCGGTGCCGAGCGAGATCGGCTTGCCGGCGATGACGTTCTCGATGACGCCGTCGAGCTCGTCGTACTCGCCGTGGATCGCGGCGTCGAGCAGGTGGTTGACCGTCACCTCGAACGCCGCGCGCGCGAGCACGGAGTCCTTCGATCCCGAGATGCCGTGGCGGCCGATCGAGTCGATCTCGCCGTTGGTCGTCATCATGTCCGCCACGAGCATCAGGTGGCGGACGTTCACGTCGTCGAGCCCCTGCTCTTCGAGCGTGTTCTTCGTCTCGTCGATGATCGTCTCGCGGGCCGCCTCGACGCCGAGGTTGCGGTAGATCTCGTGGATGTTGTTACACGTCGTGCGCGAGGCGTCGACGCCCTCGATGTCGAGAGTGTCGCCGAACGCCGATCCCTCGGTGTAGAGGACGAACTCCTCGTCGCCGTCGATCTCCTCTTTCCGGATGACGACGCGCTCGATCTCTTCGATCCCTTTGAACACTATCTCCCGGAGCCGCTCGACGAGCTGGAGCAGCTCGCGGTAGCTCGGTTCTCCGGGGCCGAACTCGATGACGGTGCCCGACTGCCGGGTGTCGACGCCGAGCGAGTCCTCGATCGTCTCGGCGATGATCCCGGCGACCTCCGACGGGTCGGTGTGGGTCGGCCACCGCTCGAGGAGGGTGTCGTCGTTCAGGTCGATCCGCACCAGCATGTCGGCGACGTTCGTCGACACGTCGCCGAGCGCGAGGATGCGCGTCGCCTCGATGGACCAGACGACCTCGTGGGCCTTCTCGCGGTCCGTCGCGTACTCGCCCTCGAGGTGGACGGTCATCATCGGCGTGTCCGGCGTCTTCCGGGCGTCCACCAGCTCGATGAGCCGGGGAAGCCCCTGCGTGACGTCGATTTCTGCAACCCCAGCGTAGTGGAACGTGTTCATTGTCATCTGAGTTCCGGGCTCACCGATCGATTGTGCAGAAACCGTCCCTACAGGGTCCAACGGATCAACCCGCGTCTCGATGTAGCGGTTCTCGACGCCCGTCGCGACCTCGGTAGCCTGCTCGACCGTAATCTCGCCGGTCTCTTCGCCCTTCTTCT
Organism: Halorubrum sp. Ib24; assembly: GCF_002252745.1. NCBI lineage: Archaea > Methanobacteriati > Methanobacteriota > Halobacteria > Halobacteriales > Haloferacaceae > Halorubrum > Halorubrum sp. Ib24. The sequence continues at coordinate 26,912 of NZ_NHOX01000041.1, forward strand.
CGAGCGCCTCGTACACCTCGCTCTTGAGGCGGCTCGGCAGCTCGGTCGCCTCCACGACCGCCTCCATGTCGTCGGTGACGTGGTCGTACTCAGTCATCGGACTCCACCCCCGAGGCCTTGTTCAGCCCGGGTCCGGCGTGCTCCGACAGGTTCGTCGGCGGCGTGCGCTCGCCGAGGAACCGCTCCTTCTCGTCGTCGGAGTCGAACTCCGAGTCGACGACGCGGTCGACGATGTCGTCCACGTCGATGCCGTCGCCCTCGCCGGAGGACACCTTCACGGGCGAGGTCCCGTCCTCGCCGAACTCGAACTGGACGATCCGGCCCGAGGTGTCCCGGACCGTGCCGTCGTACTGCGCCTCCAGCTCGGAGAGCGCGTTGATGAGGCGGCGCTGCAGGTAGCCGGACTTGGAGGTCCGAACCGCCGTGTCGACGAGCCCCTCGCGGACGCCCATCGCGTGGAAGAAGAACTCCTCGGGCGTCAGCCCGCCGCGGTAGGAGTTCTCAACGAAGCCGTGCGCCTCCGCGGAGAGGTCGTTCTCCTTGTAGTGGGAGAGCGTCCGGTCCTCGTAGCCGCGGTTGATCCGCTCGCCGCGGACCGCCTGCTGGCCGACGGAGCCGGCCATCTGCGTGAGGTTCAGCATCGACCCGCGGGCGCCGGAGCGGGCCATCACGACCGCCGGGTTGTCGTCGCCGAAGTGCTGGTCGGCGATCTCCCCGGCCGAGTCGCGGGCCTTCCCGAGCGTCTGCATGATCTTCATCTCCAGCGTCTCGTCGACGCCGCGGCCCGGCAGCGACTCCAGCTCGCCGGCCTCGTACGTCTCGATCAGCTCCTGGACGCGGTCGTAGGCGCTCTCGATCGCGTCGTCGACCTGTTCTTCGGCCTCCGGCGGGATCGACTCGTCGTCGATCCCGATCGAGAAGCCGAAGTGCATGATCGCGCGCATCGCCAGCGCGGCGATCTCGTTGATGAACACGCGCGAGCGCGTCTCGCCGTACTCCTTCGTGAGGGTGTCGACGACCTCGCCGCCGAACGCGCCGACCGCGTCCTCGTCGATCGTCCCCTCGATCAGCTGGCCGTTCTCGATGACGACGTCGTCGCCGGTCGACGACGAGAAGTGCAGCGTGAGGTCGTCGGGCAGCAGCTCGGAGAACAGCGTTCGCCCGGTCCAGTAGTCGCGGCCGTCGTCGTCGACGCCGTCGGCTTCGGGCAGCTCGTCGACCCGGGTCGCTCGGAGCAGGTCGAGCGCCTGCGTCTCGGTGAACTCGGGGTTCGAGTGCGTGAGCAGGTACGTCCCGGAGATGTGGTCCTGAATGGCGCCGATGATGTTCCCGCCGAACCGCGGCGAGAGGATCTGCTCTTGGACGCGCATGAGGACGCGCGCCTCAGCGCGGGCCTCCTCGTTCTGGAGCGCGTGCATGTTCATCTCGTCGCCGTCGAAGTCGGCGTTGTACGGCGGACAGACGACGGTGTTGAGCCGGAACGTCTTATACGGCATCACCACGACCTCGTGGGCCATGATGGACATTCGGTGCAGCGAGGGCTGCCGGTTGAAGATCACGATGTCGCCGTCGACGAGGTGGCGGTTGACCTCCCAGTCGGCCTCGACCTTCTCGGCGAGCTCCTCGCAGTTCTTCTCAGTCACCTTCAGGCGGCGCCCGTCTGGGCGACGCACGTAGTTCGCGCCGGGGTGCGCCTCCGGGCCGTTCCGGACGTACTGGCGCGCCTCGTCGACGTTGCGTTCGGTGACGTTGAGCGTCTGGGTCATCTCCTTGGCGACGCGGTCCGGGACGCCGACCTCGTTCAGCGAGAGGGTCGGGTCCGGCGAGATGACGGTCCGGGCGGAGAAGTTGACGCGCTTCCCCGACAGCGACCCGCGGAAGCGGCCCTCCTTCCCTTTCAGTCGCTGGCTGAGGGTCTTGAGGGGGCGGCCGGAGCGGTGTCGCGCCGGCGGCGTCCCGCTGATCTCGTTGTCGACGAACGTGGTGACGTGGTACTGGAGCAGCTCCCAGAGGTCCTCGATGATCAGCTGCGGGGCGCCCGCCTCGCGGTTCTCCATGAACCGCTGGTTGATCCGGATGATGTCGACCAGCTTATGGGTGAGGTCGTCCTCGGAGCGCTGGCCGTTGTCGAGCGTGATGGAGGGGCGCGTGGTCACCGGCGGGACGGGGAGGACCGTCAGGATCATCCACTCCGGCCGGGAGTCCTCCGCGTCGATGCCGAGGACCTCCAAGTCCTCGTCCGGGATGTCCTCGAACCAGTCGCGGATGTCCGAGGGCATCAGCTTGTTCATGTCCTCCTCCGTGAGGTCGACGTCAAGCGCCTTCTCGATGGCCCGGCGGTCCTCCTTGCGCGGGCGGAACTCGCCGGCCATGATCTCGTTGACTCGGTCGAGGGCGATGTCGGTCTTCTCGGCGAGTTCCTGCGGCGAGGTGCCCGGGTCGTCCTCCTCCTCGTCGGGCTGCATCGCGGCCGCGATGCGCTCGGAGTAGTCGCCCGAGAGCACGTCCTGAACCTCGTAGTAGGTGGTCGGCTTCTCGTGTTTGATGTCCGCCTGCGGCTCGCCGCAGAACGGGCAGGTCGACGCCTTCCGGGCCTGCCGGACGGCGGCCTTCAGCACGTCGTGTTCGTCGTCGCCGAGCTCCTTCGCGCGCTCGTAGCGGTCGCGGAACTCGTCGCGCTGCACCTCGTCTAAGGCGAGTCGGCCGCACTCGCGGCACGTCGAGCGGAGCAGCCGCCGGATGAGCTTCGTGAAGCCCACGTGGATGACGGGCGCGGCCAGCTCGATGTGGCCGAAGTGGCCGTTACAGGAGCCGGAGTGAGCGCCGCAGGTCCGACACTCCAACCCGGGGTCGATAACGCCGAGCCGCGGGTCCATCAGCCCCATGTCGATCGGGTAGCCGTCGTCGTCGTACGTGTCGGCCGTGATCACCTTCGTCGCCGACATGTCCCGGTACGTCTCCGGGTCCATGAGGCCGAAGTCGATGCCGCCGAGCACTTTCGGTGTTTGCATTGACATTTAAATAGCGTCCTCCAGTTCGAGTCTCGGTCGGATACCGAGCGCGATCATCTCGTCGAGGAGGAGCTTGAACGCGTAGCTCACCTCGAGCTCGTGGATATCGTCTTCGTCGCCCGTGACCGGGTCGTACACGCGGCGCTGCTCGCGGTCCTCGACGGCGACGAGCCCCGTCTCCGCGGAAACGTGGACGGTCTCGGCGTCCGAGGACTCCAGCAGCCGCTCGTTGAGCACCATCGACGCGCCGTGGCCGATGATCGTGTCGCGCTCCATCTCACCGACGCGCAGGCCGCCCTCGCGGGCGCGCCCCTCGGTCGGCTGGCGCGTGAGCACCTGGACCGGCCCGCGCGAGCGAGCGTGGAGCTTGTTCGACACCATGTGGTACAGCTTGTGGTAGAAGATCGTCCCGACGAAGATCTCCGCGTCGATCTTCTCGCCGGTGACGCCGGAGTACATGACCTCCTTGCCGGAGGACTTGAATCCGTGTTCCTCGAGCCCCTCGCGGAGCTCCTCCTCGTCTTCGCCCTGGAACGGCGTGCCGTCGACCCGCGAGCCGCGGAGCGAACCGACCTTGCCGCCGAGCATCTCCAGCACGTGGCCGACCGTCATCCGGGACGGCAGGGCGTGCGGGTTCATCACGAGGTCGGGGACGACCCCCTCCTCGGTGAACGGCATGTCCTCCTGCGGAGCGAGGTGGCCGACGACGCCCTTCTGGCCGTGGCGGGACGCGAACTTGTCGCCCAGCTCGGGGACGCGCTGGTCGCGAACCTTCACCTTCGAGAGCTTGGAGCCGTCCTCGCCCTCCATCAGCGTCACGGTGTCGACGACGCCCGACTCGCCCGAGCGCATCGTGACCGAGGTCTCCCGGCGCTTCTGCGGGGAGAGCCCGCCCATGTCGTCGGGCTCCTCCAGGAAGCGCGGCGGGCTGGTCTTGCCCAGGAGTACCGAGGACTCGTCCACCTTCGTCTCGGGGTTGACCAGGCCGTCCTCGTCGAGGTGGGTGTACGCCTCCTCGCCGCGCGCGCCGCGGACGTCCTGGTCGGGGATCTCGAAGCGGTCCTCCTGACCGCCGGGGTACCGGCGCTCCTCGCCCTCGTAGGTCCGGAAGAAGTGCGAGCGGGTGAGCGCGCGGTCGACGGAGCCCTGGTTCATCACCAGCGCGTCCTCGATGTTGAACCCCTCGTATGACATCACGGCGACGACGAAGTTCTGCGCCGCCGGCCGCTTGTCGAAGCTGATCTGGTCGGACGTCTGCGTCTTCACCATCGCCAGCTGCGGGTAGTGCAGCAGGTGCTGACGCGTGTCCGGCCGGATCCGGTAGTTCGCGGAGGGGAGCCCGAGGGACTGCTTCATCATCCCCGCGCCCATCGTGATGCGCGGGCTCGCGTTGTGCTCGGGGTACGGGATCATCCCCGCGCCGATACCGAACACGAGCTGCGGGTCGATCTCGAGGTGCGTGTGGTCCTCGGTCACGTCCTCCTCGTCGACGGCGACGAGGATGTCCTCCTCCTCCTCGGCGTCGATGAACTCGACGTAGCCGCGGTCGATGAGGTCCTCGAACTCGATGTCGCCGCGCTCGAGCGCCTCGATCTCCTCGTCGCCGAGCAGCGGCTCGCCGTTCTCGACGACGATCAGCGGCCGGCGGGCCCGCCCCGCGTCCGCGTTGACGATCACTTCTTGGGTCCGGTCCCTGACCGAGACGTTCACCATGTCGGAGACATCGCCACGGCGGCGCGCCTCGCGGATCTGTTCGGCGAGGGCCTCGGGGTCCGGATGGGTCCCGACGAGACTCCCGTTGACGTACACCTTCGCTTCGCGTTCTGCCTGAGCCATATTAGTCGTCCGCCGTCTGTCGTTCGACGCCCTCGATGCCGGGGATCCCCTCGACACCCATCGACGCCAGTTCTCGTTTCAGCCCCTGTTCGTCCTCGACCGTCTGCGACAGCTCCATCGACTGCGCGAAGTTCTTCACGAGCCCGCAGTTCGGCCCCTCCGGCGTCTCGGAGGGACAGATGCGACCCCACTGGGTCGCGTGGAGGTCCCGCGCCTCGAAGTGCGGCTGCGACCGCGACAGCGGCGAGCGCAGGCGCCGCAGGTGCGAGAGCACGCCCATGTAGTCCGTCCGGTCGACGAGCTGGGAGACGCCCGAGCGACCGCCCACCCAGTTCCCGGTCGCGATCGGGTGTTCGAGCCGCTCGGTCAGCACGTCCGAGCGAACGACCGTGTTGACCGTGAGCTGCCGGTTCCGCATGTTCGCGCGCTCCAGCTGGTACTTCACGTCGCGCGCCAGCTTGTTCAGGGCGGTCCGGAACAGGTCGCGCATCAGGTCGCCGGAGACCTTCAGGCGCTTGTTGGCGTAGTGGTCCTTGTCGTCGGACTCGCGGCGGTTCAAGGCGAGCTCGAAACACGCCTCGGCCATCCGGCAGAGGTAGTACGCCTTGTTGATCCGGACGTCCTCCTCCTCGACGCCCTCCTCGTGGAGGTGCGGCAGGAGGTAGCGGTCGATGACGTAGTTCGCCCGCTTGAGCTGGTAGTTCTTCCCCTGGCCGGAGGCGACGCGCTCGCCGAGGGTCTCGATGGCCTCCTCGGTCGTCTGCACCTCCGCCTCCTCCAAGTTCTCCAGCATGAACTTCACGATCTCGGGGTCGTCCGAGACGCGGTGGACGATCTCCTCGTCCGACTCCAGTCCGAGCGCGCGGACGAGGGTCACGAAGTCGATCGAGCCCGAGACGGACGGGAACGACACTTCGAGCAGCCCCTCGCGGTTGCGCTCGCACAGCACCAGCGCGCGGTAGCCGCGGCGCTGGGAGAACGTCTTCGCGACCTGGATCTCGTCGCCGTACTTCGAGTCGTACTCCGCGAGGATCTTGTTCGGCGCGAGGTCCTCCGAGGTCATCAGCACGCGCTCGGAGCCGTTGACGATGAAGTAACCGCCGGGGTCGACGGGGTCCTCGCCGATGTCGATGAGCTCCTCGTCCGAGAAGCCGGCCATGTTACACTTGTCCGAGCCGACCATGATCGGCATCCGGCCGACCTTCGTCTCGGTGGTGTCGACGACCTGTTCGGGCTCGTCTTCGCCGCCGCGAACGATGGACATCTCCATGAAGACGGGCGCCGAGTAGGTGATGTTCCGCAGGCGGGCCTCTTGCGGGTACAGCAGCTCCTCCGAGCCGCCGGCCTCGCGAACGCGCGGGGTGACCATCCGCACGTCGCCGAGTTCGACGTAGACGGGCTCTTGGCCCTCCTTGTCGCCGATGTCGGTCTCGATCGTCTCCTTCTCGTCGACGACTTCCTGCATGCCGCGGTCGAGGAAGTTGTTGAACGATCGGAAGTGGTGTTCGGCCAGCCGTTCGTCGGAGAAGTACTCGCGTGAAACCACGCGTCGGTCTTGCCTGTTCATGAGACGACTAATCGGTACACGACCGCTTCCTCCGTCGTGCGGGAGTTTCGAACGATCTTCACCACGTCGCCGACCTCGGCCTCGTCGGGGATCGCGGGATCCGTGCGTTTGATCTTCGGTAGGTTCGTCCGTTTCACGTCGTACTCCGCCAGGACTTCGTCGACCTCGTCGTCGTCGAGGAGGACGTGGTCCGGGACGAGTTCGTGTTGGCTTACGTCTACCATGGGTGGTGGTTATTGAAAGAAGCTATCACGAGATACTACAGATCGCTATATGCGCCAGCGGCATAAGACTTGCCAACCGGCTCCGCCGCGCGCGGCTCACGACGACGGGGGCGTGCGATACTCACACTCATGCGGGTATTATACAAAAGGCTACCGCCGCGAGCGGCGACGCGGCCGGCCGTCTCGCCCTGTCACCCGTCCCCATCGTCGCCGGCGATGACAAGCCTTATTTGCCAGACAGGGGTACGAATGACTGCGACAAGCCCGGATGGTGTAGTGGCCCATCATACGACCCTGTCACGGTCGTGACGCGGGTTCAAATCCCGCTCCGGGCGTCCCCCGTTTCGGGGCTTTGTCGCTGTTTGCCCGGATGGTGTAGTGGCCCATCATACGACCCTGTCACGGTCGTGACGCGGGTTCAAATCCCGCTCCGGGCGTATTCTGTCGCCGCCAATCGACGAGCGCAGCGAGTCGATACCGGCGGCGACGAATCGTTTCGCAGGGAGTTGAATCTGAGGACGAGCGAACGGAGTGAACGAAGTCCTCCGGGTTCAACTCCCGCTCCGGGCGTTTTCTCCGAACAATACGGCGAGCGTAGCGAGCCGTTCGTCGAAATCGATCGCTGCGGGTGTGAATCAGAGAGTGACGCGAGCGAAACGAGTGGAACGATTGTGGCTCAACCCCCGTTCCGGGCGTTTCTGTCGACGCTAACCGACGAGCGAAGCCGCCTGATCGGCGCGTCCGTCGGCGCCCGGATCGCCGGTCGGTGCCGCCTATAGGTCGAGCAACTCCCGCAGGTCCGCC
>NZ_NHOX01000033.1:0-33641 GCF_002252745.1 Halorubrum sp. Ib24
AGTCGTCCGGCACGTCGACCGTCGCGCCCCGCTCGGCCGCGATGTCGGCGACCATGTCCGGCTGGATCCCGTGGGAGTCGTACAGCTCGAGGAGCGTCTCGGTCGGGATCGGTTCGCCGGTGCCGGCGTACTCGTCGGCGAGCGACTCCACCTTGCGGGAGCCGCGTTCGAGCGTCTCGCGGTACTTCCGCTCCTCGGTGCGGACGATCTCGCGGATCGTGTCGCGGTTCTCGTAGCCGAGGCGCTCGGCCTGCATGTCGACGAGCTCGTCGAGCGGGGCGTCGACGTCGACCTCGTCGACGAGCCGCTTCGTCCGCCGGAGCACCATCCGGGCGAGGTAGCCCGTGCCGACGTTCGAGGGGACGATCCCGTCGCCGAACATGTACGCGAGCGTCCGCGAGTGGTCGGCGATCGCGTAGATGGATTCGAGGGGCTCGACGAGCTCGCGGAGCCGGTCGACGTCGACGTCGAGCCGGTCGGCGATCTCGCCGCGCGCGTCTTCCACGTCGTCGACGTCGTCGATGTCGAGCCGACCGGAGAGCTTCGCGGCGCGGTGGACGAGCGCCTGCTCTTCCTCCGTGTGCTCGATCCCCGCGTTCTCCTTCAGGAAGTCGATCGCGTCGGGGTAGACGGCCTCGTACACGGTCGCCGTCCCCTGGCTCATCCACGTCCACCGCTCGAGCCCGTACCCGGTGTCGACGATGTACGTGTCCATGAACGAGTACGTGTTCCCGTCCTTCATTTCGTAGTCGCCGTCCGGGTCCCGCTCCATGCACATGAAGACGAGCGTCGCCAGCTCGGCGCCCTTGTAGATGACCTCGATCGCCGGCCCGGCGTTGCCGCCGCCGACCCACGGGTCCTCGATATAGGTGATCTCGTCCAGATCGGCGCCGAGGCTCTCGAACAGCTCGTCGCAGTACGCGACCGTCTCGTCCTTCCAGTACACCTCGCCGTGGTAGGCGTACTCGTCCTCGTCGACCTCCTCGCGCGTGTTGAACGCGTGGTGGGCCATCATCTCGAACGCCATCGTGTGCCGGCCGGTCTTGCCGACGTTGTCGATGTCCTGCATCCGGATGCACGGCTGCGAGATGGTGAGGGGGTTCGCCGGCGGCGGGGTCTGCCCCGAGGTGACGAGCGGCTGGAAGTCGTAGATCGACGCCTGCGTCAGGAGGACGTCGTCGCGCCAGCGGTTCGCCGCGACCGGGTACGGGTCGATCCGCTCGTGGCCGTGTTCCTCGAAGAAGGAGAGGAACGCCTCCCGCATCTCGGACAGCGACCGCGGCTCCGGGAAGCCGGGGTCGTCGATGAAGCTGTAGTCCTCGCAGGGCGGCTCCCCGCAGAGTTCGCGGTCGCCGTCTCGGGTCCAGAAGTGCGCGCCGCAGGAGGTGCACTCCTTCCGGACGAACCCTTCCTCCTCGAAGTAGTCGAGACGGTACTCCGCTTCGAGATCGCTCATTACAGGAACGTGACCCGTGTTCGTGCAAAAGGGTTCCGGGGTGGGTCGCGTCGGGTCGGCGGCCCGCGAGTCGGGGCGTCTCGAGCTCCCCCGACGAAGGGAATACTTATCATCGCGTCGACCCGTTTCCGGATCACAGTGAACGCCGCGCCGAGCGAAAGACCGGTGGTACTGGTCCTCGCTACCGATGCTCACATCTCAGCCGATCTCCCCGACGACGCGACAGCGCGATCCGCAGAGCCGAACGAGGTCGACGAGGAGAGCCTGCGCGACGTCGACCTCGCGGTCGTCAGCGACGCCGCCGGGCTCGCTCGCGTCCGCGACGGCCGCGAGTCCCTCCCGGTCGTCGCCCTCGTGGACGACCCGGCCGGTGACGTGGCGACGGCCCCGACCGTCGACGCCGTGTCGACGACGACCGCCGACGTGGCGGCGACAGTCCGGTGGCTCCTCGCGCGCGACGGGTCAGTCCGGTCCGATCCGTCCCGACCGCCCTCGCGGGTCGAGCGACTCAACGCCGGGGCGACGCGACTCGCGTCGGTCCGGTCCGTGGAGGAAACGCACCGGGCCGCGATCGCCGTCGCGGACGAGGTGTTCCCGCCGCACCACTGCCTCGTCGGCGTGCGCGACGGGAAGTGGATCGAGCCGATCGCGGCCTCGGCCGAGGTTCCGATCGAGGACTGCAACCGCGTCCGAGTCGGGAGCGGGGCCGCCGGGACCGTCGCGGTGACCGGCGAACCGGTCGTGGAACCGAATCCGAACGCCGAGAGCCCGTACGACACGGTTCTCACCCTTCCCGTCGGCGACGACACGGTCTTCCAACTGGTGACGGACGACCCGGACGGGTTCAGCGAGGCCGATCGACGCCTCGCCGGACTGCTCGCTTCTCACGTCGAGGAGACCCTCGATCGGATCCGGGCCGACGAGGCGCTCCGGAGCGAGCGCGACCGCCTGCTCGCGCTGTTCTCGAACGTCCCGGACCCCGCGGTCGCGTACGATTACGTCGACGGCGAACCGGTCGTCCACCGGGTCAACGACGCCTTCGGGGAGACGTTCGGCTACGACGCGGAGGCAGTCGGGGGCGAGTCCCTCGACGACTACATCGTCCCGGTTGAGGACGGCGCGGTCGAGGAGGCAATCGACCTCAACGAGCGGCTCCAACGCGGCGAGAACGTCCGGCGAGAGGTGACCCGGAAGACGGCGGACGGACTCCGCCACTTCATCCTGCACGTCATCCCGATCCGGCTCGACGCGGAGAACGCCTCCGGGTACGCGATTTACACGGACGTCACGGACCGGCGCGAGCGCGAGGCCACCCTCCGGGAGCAGAACGAGCGGCTCGACGAGTTCGCGAGCATCGTCTCGCACGACCTCCGGAACCCGCTCGGCGTCGCGCAGGGGTACGTCGAGCTCGCGAGCGACACCGGCGACACGGCTCACCTCCCCAAGGCGGGCGAGGCGCTGGAGCGGATGGGCGAGCTCGTCGACGACCTGCTCTCGCTGGCCAGACAGGGCCGGTCGGTCGGCGAGACGGAGCGCGCCTCGATCGCGGCGCTCGCGAGAGACGCCTGGGCGAGCGTCGACACCGGCGGGGCCGAGCTGGTCGTGGAAGGGGACGTGACCCTCGACGCTGACCCCGCCAGAACGCGCGAGCTCTTCGAGAACGTGTTCCGGAACAGCGTCGAGCACGGCCCGACTGACGGCCGGGCGGAGCCCGGCGAGAGCGTCGAACTCGGGTCCGCCGGCGGCCGACCGACCACCGTCGACGACGGGTGCGCTGCGGAGGGCCTCACCGTCCGCGTGGGCGAGGCCTCGCCCCGATCGGACGGCGACGGAGGGACCGGGTTCTTCGTCGAGGACGACGGCTGCGGACTCCCCGAGGAGACGGAGCGCGTGTTCGACACCGGCTTCACGACGGACGAGGACGGGACCGGCCTCGGGCTCGCGATCAGCGAACGTATCGCCGAGGCTCACGGGTGGGAGGCGCGCGCGGTGACCGGCGAGTCCGGCGGCGCAAGATTCGAGTTCAGAACGACGTAACCGGGTGCCACGACGCCGGTGCGGGACCGCGGCCGCGACGCGGGTCGCCCGGCGTCTGCGGCCGCGCGGGTCCGAAACGACCTTAGGCCGCGCGCTCGCCTCTCCGGTATGGTCGAGAACGTCGTCTATCCCGCGTACTTCGACGCCGAGCGGTCGCGCTCGGAGGGCCGCCGCGTACCGGCGGACCTCGCGATCTCCGAGCCCACCGTCGACGAGATCGCTAAGGCGGTCCAGCAAGTCGGCTACGACGCTGTGATCGAGCGCGACAAGACGTACTCCCGCGAGTTCGAGCCGCGGGGCGCGGTCGTCGTGCGCGGCACCGAAGACACCGCGAAGAACGACCTCGTGCAGGCGGTCGCCGCCTACCTCGGGGTCATCCGCGAGTGACGATGCGGCGAGTCGGTACCGTGGTCCGCACCGCCGGGGGGCTCGCGATCGCCCGCGGCGACCGCGGCGAGGAGCCGCCGCGGATCGGCTCGGCCGTCGTCGACGAGTCGCTCTCGACGGTCGGCCGCGTCGTCGACGTTTTCGGCCCAGTCGACCGGCCGTACGTGGCCGTCACCCCGAACGACGGCGACGGCCTCGCGTCGCTCGTCGGCGGGAAGCTGTACGCGCGCTGACTCAATCTCCGGCCGCTGCCTCCCCGTCCTCGGCTAGAGCCTCCCCGTCTCCGGCCGCTGCCTCGTCCTCGCCGACCGTCGCTTCCCCCTCCACGACGTCGAAGTCGGCCAGCGTCTTCGTCGAGCGGACGAGCCGCTCCGAGACGATCAACTTCTCCGTGCGGTCCAGCCGCGCCCAGTCGAGCTCCGCGGGCGGCGACTCCTCGAACGCGCGGAACTGCTGAAACACCGCGTCGTTAACAAACCGCTCGAACGAGCCGCAGTTCGGACACGTCACCGAGAGGTGCGACGTGTCGAACTCCCGGCTCACGGTGTGATCCAGACAGTTCAGACAGCGGTACGTCCGATTCCTACTCATACCGGATATTAACACTGGACGCGGGAATACCTGCGGTTACCGGACGGCTGATCGATCGGAAAAAAACGAAAAGCGGGCGCGAACCGCGACGCCGCTAGAACAGCGCCGACGCGGCGGCCTCGGCGGTCTCGATGACCGGGCCGAAGCCGGGTAACAGCAGCACCGTCGCGACCGCCGCGAAGACGACCGCGGCGTACAGCGCCGTCGGCCGCACGTCGATCGTGTCCAGCGCGGTCGGCGACGCGGGATCGTCGATGAACAGCGCCTTCACGACCCGGCTGTAGTAGTACAGCGAGATCACGCTGTTGACGGCGCCGATCGCCGCTAGCCACAGGAAGCCGTTGTCGATGGCTCCCATGAACAGGAAGTACTTCGAGAAGAACCCGGCGAACGGCGGGAGCCCGGCCAGCGAGAACATGAACACGGCCATCGCCGTCGAGGCGACGGGCGCGCGTTTGGCCAGCCCGGCGTAGTCCTCGAAGGTCCGGCCGACGCCCCACCGCTCCGCCATCGCGACGAAGAGGAACGCGCCGGTGTTCATGAAGCCGTAGACGAGCAGGTGCGCCATCGCCGCGCCCATCACGGCGCCGTTACCGCTCCCGTCCGCGGAGAGCGCCGCGACGCCGATGAGCGCGTAGCCGGCGTGGCCGATCGAGGAGTACGCGAGCATCCGCTTGACCTCCTCTTGGACGGCCGCCGCGAAGTTCCCCAGCGTCATCGTCACAGCCGCCAGGATCCCGAAGGCGAGCACCCAGTTGATGTCGGCCGCCAGCGACGCGCCGACCGGGAACGCCTCGGTGAACACGCGGAACGCGACCACGAAGCCGGCCGCCTTCGACGCCGACGAGAGGAACGCGCTCACGGGTGCGGGCGCGCCCTCGTACGCTTCCGGCGCCCAGAAGTGGAACGGGACGGAAGCGGTCTTGAACGCGACGCCGCCGAGGATCATCACGATCCCGAGGCCGGCGATCCCGCTTCGGCTGCCGATCCCGTTGGCGTCGGAGGCGATATCGCCGAGGACGCCGGCGACCTCGCCGAGCATCAGCGACCCCGTCGCCGCGTACACCAGCGAGATGCCGAACAGGAAGATCGCCGAGGAGAGCGCTCCGACGAGGAAGTACTTCAGCCCCGCCTCGACGCTCCCGCGGTTCTGCTTCAGGAACGCGACGAGCACGTACGACGGCAGCGACACCATCTCCAAGGCGACGAACACGACCGCGAGCGAGTTCGCGACCGCGAGTAGCGACATGCCCGTCGCCGCGAACAGCGTCAGCGAGTAGAACGTCGCCGGGTTCGGGTGGTCGTGGAAGTAGTCGTGGGCCGCGACAACGACGAGCGACGTCACGGACGCGAAGATGGCCGTGAAGAACAGCCCAAGCGTGTCCACCTTGACCGCGTCGGCGAACAGCAGGATCGCGCCGCCGGTGTCGCCGCTCCCGGTCCCGGAGGCGACGAACCAGACCGTCGCGGCCAGCGATGCCAGCGCGCCGAGCGCGCTCACGACCGCCATCGAAGTGTTCGACCGCGTGTCGGGACGGAGCGTGTCGACGAGCAGCAGCGCGAGTCCGGTGAACCCGAGCAGCAGCACCGGCAGCAACGCCGTCACCTGCGGGAGCGAGTTAACCATCGATGCTCACCCCCTCGACCACGGGAACGGCGGCGTCACGGATCATCTCGAAGAAGATGTCGGGAGCGACGCCCAGCACGATGATCGCCACCAGCAGGACCGCAAGCGGGGCGACGTCGTGGAACGGCGCGGGACCGACCTCGTAGTCGGTTGAGAGCTCGAACGGCCCGAATAGCGTGCTCTGCATCGCCGACAACAGGTAGCCGGCGACGATGACGATGCCGAACATCGCGAGCGCCGTGAACAGCGGCGCGTACGGGAGCGCCGGCGCGGAGAACGACCCCACGAAGATGAAGAACTCACCGGCGAAGCCGGCCATCAGAGGCAGTCCCATGTAGCCGAACGCGCCGGCGACGAGGATGCCGACCGTGACCGGCATCCGGTCGGCCATCCCCGCCATGTCGCCGACCATCCGCGTGTGGGTCGCGTTGTAGACGACGCCGACCGCCATGAACATCAGCCCCGAGATGAGGCCGTGCGCGACCATCTGGAACGTCGCGCCGCCGACGCCGTACTCGGTGAACACGACAAGCCCGAGGATGACGTACCCCATCGACGAGACGGAGGAGTAGGCGACGATGCGCTTGAGGTCCTTCTGCGCGAGCGCCAGCATCGCACCGTAGATGACGCTGATGACGGCGATCGCGGCGATCGGGACCGCGAGCGCGGACGCCTGCTCCGGGAGCATCGTGAAGTTGAACCGGAGCAGCGCGTACGTCCCCATCTTCAGGAGGACGCCCGCCAGGAGCACCGACACAGGGGTCGGCGCCTCGACGTGGGCGTCCGGCAGCCACGTGTGTACCGGAACGATCGGGACCTTCACCGCGAAGCCGGCGAACATCGCGAGGAACGCGACCATCGCGATCCGGTCCGGCGAGATGCCGAACCAGGTTCCGAGTCCGCCGTCGGCGATCGCGCCGGTGATCTCCGGGAGCGCGAACGAGGTCACGGAGTCGCCGAGCGCGAACGTCAGCGACATGAACCCGATGAACATCAGCAGCGACGCCGCGTTCGTGTAGACGAAGAACTTGATCGCGGCGTACTTCCGGCGCGGGCCGCCCCAGACGCCGATGAGGAAGTACATCGGGACGAGGACGGCCTCCCAGAAGACGAACCAGAGGAAGAAGTCCAGCGCCGTGAAGACGCCGAGGAGGTTCGCCTCCATGAACAGCATGAGCCCGTAGAACTGGCTCTGGCGCGAGTCGATCGGCGTCCACGCGCTGACTATCGCCAGCGGGACGAGGAACGTCGTCAACACGACGAGCGGGAGGCTGATGCCGTCCAGCCCGACGAACCACGAGACCGAGCGGCCGCCGACTTCGAGCCACTCGATCTGGGTCTGGTAGGCGATGTCGCCGCCCGTGAGAGCGTTTCCGGAGCCGTTGAATCCGGACCAGAGGTACAGCGATCCCGCGAACGGGATCAGGCTCAGCGCGAACGCGAGCCGGCCCGCCCACTCGTTCGGCGAGAGGAGGACGACGAGCGCGCTCACGAAGACGACCGCGATGAGCGCTTCGAGTATCACAGGAACCACCCCCCGGTGACGCCGAGCACGAGAATCAGCGCGACCAGCCCCAGCGTGAGCAGCGCGGCGTACTGCGAGACGACGCCGTTCTGCACCTGCCGGATCCGGTCACCGCCGATGAGACTCACCGAGGAGACGCCGTTGACGACGCCGTCGACGATACCTTGGTCGAAGGTGTCGGCGCCGCCGGCGACGTCCTCGGTGCGATACGCGAGCCATACCTGCAGTTCGTCGAGGTAGTAGTTGTTGTACAGCACGTCTTTGATCCCGCCGAGTTTCGCCGTGTGCTCCGTCGGCGACGGAACGTTGTAGAGCCGCCACGCAACCAGCAGACCGGTCAGCGCCAGTCCGAGCGAGACGGCCGCACCGACGAGCACCGTGGCGACCTCGCCGCCGACGATGTACTCGCTACTGTACGGTCCGATGTCGCCGTAGTGGTGCGAGGAGAGCCCCTCAATTCCGCCCCAGTCGTTGTCGAGCCAGCGGTGGAGCAGGTCGATCCCCTCCAGTCCGAGGACCTTCTGGACCGGCACCATGTTAATGAGGCCGGTGACGACCGCGAGCGAGCCGAGGACCGTCAGCGGCCCCTTCACGTTCCATCGGACGGGTTCGGGGTCGCGCGCGGTGTCGGTGCGGGGCTCGCCGTGGAAGGTCAGGAAGACCATCCGGAACGTGTAGAAGGCGGTGACGGGGACAGCGAGCAGCCCCATCAGGTAGCCGCCGAACAGCAGCGGCTCGCCCGGCGCGTGGACGAGCGCCTCGTAGAGGATCTCGTCTTTCGACCAGAAACCGGCGAACGGGAAGATGCCCGCGAGCGCCAGCGACCCGGCCAGGAAGGTGTAGTAGGTGACGGGCATCTTGTCCTTCAGCCCGCCCATGTCCCACATGTCTTCGTTGTGGTGCATCGCGATGATCACCGCGCCCGCGCCGAGGAACAGCAGGGCCTTGAAGAACGCGTGGGTGGTCAGGTGGAAGACCGCGGCCACGTAGCCGCCCGCGCCGAGCGCGAGCATCATGTAGCCGTACTGCGAGATGGTGGAGTACGCGAGGACCTGCTTCAGCTCATCTTTGACGACGCCCATCGTCGCCGCGAACAGCGCGGTGAAGCCGCCGATGAAGGCGATCACCGCGAGCGTCGTCGGCGTCAGCGCGTAGAAGCCGTACATCCGCGCGACGAGGTAGACGCCGGCCGCGACCATCGTCGCGGCGTGGATCAGCGCGGAGACGGGCGTCGGGCCCTCCATCGCGTCGGGGAGCCACGTGTGCAGCGGGAACTGCGCCGACTTCCCGACGACGCCGCCCAGGACGAGCAGGCCGACGACGGTGAGCCACGTCTGCAGGTCGAGTCCGCCGGGAGTCCACGCGACCGAGCCCTCGCCGGCGAGCGCCGCCTCGGCGAGGTGCGGGAACGACTCCGGCCCGGCGAACTGCGCCGTACCGAACGTTCCGATCACGGCGACGACGCCGCGGTCCACGCGGTCCACGTGGTCGACACGGCGAGCTACGCGGGGATGCCGATGGAGGCCTCCTGGGAGGGCGTCGGCGAGCTCCTGCGGGGCGACGCCGAGGAGGCCGTGGCGGCGGTCGAGGAGCTGGCCGAGGAGACCGTCGTCGACGTGGAAACGGCCGTCGTCGAGGGGTCGCCCAGCCGCGAGATCATCCGGTACGCCGAGGGGAACGGCTGTGACCTCGTCGTGATGGGCACCCACGGCCGCGGCGGGATAGACCGGCTCCTGCTCGGGAGCGTGGCCGAGAAAGTCGTTCGCGGCGCCGCCGTCCCGGTCCTGACGGTCCGGATCGACGGCGACGTCCCGACGGAGCCGAGCGTGGCGGAGGCCGCCGGACGGACGTGAGCGCGGCCGGGCTGCCCAGTCCCGACCCTCGCGACGCGGCGCCGTCCAGCCCCCGCCGACCCGACGCCGCGGTCAGCCGTCGGCGTCCCGGAGGTGCTCGCAGTCCCCGGCGTGGACGCGCCGCGTCCCGTCCCCCGTGTCGATCACGAGCGCGCCCGGCGACTCGACGTCGACCGCGGTCCCCGTGACGGCCCCCGTCGGAGTCTCCACGCGGACCCGTCGCCCGAGCGTGCTCGCCCGCTCGCGCCACGCCGCGAGGATCCGGTCGGATCGGTCCGCCGTCTCCGCGAGCGCCGCGAACCGCTCGAGGAGCGTCGCCGCGAACCGCCGCCTGTCGACGTCGTCGCCGGTCTCGGCGCGCAGCGAGGTCGCGTCGCCCGGGAGCGCCTCCGGGTCGAGGTTCGCGTTGACGCCGACGCCGACGACGAGCCACGAGACGCGGTCGGCCTCGCCCTCCATCTCGGTGAGGATCCCGGCGAGCTTGCGGCCGCCGCGTCCCGAGCGGTCGGCGTCGCCCGCGGCGCCTCCCGCTCCGTCGCCCCCGACGAGCACGTCGTTCGGCCACTTGATGTGCGCGTCGACGCCGACCTCGCGGCAGGCGTCGACCGTCGCGACCGCCGCGGCGAGGGTGAACAGCGGGGCGCGGGCGGGCGAGACCGTCGGCCGCGTGACGACCGACAGCCAGACGCCGCCGCTCGGCGCGACCCACTCGCGGTCCAGCCGGCCTCGACCGCCGGTCTGCTCGTCGGCGACGACCGCGACGTCGGCGGCGCCGTCGGCCGCCAACTCGCGGGCGCGGTCGTTCGTCGACGGGACGGCGTCGTGGTACTCCACCTCGTACGGCGCGTCGAGTCCGAACTCGATCCCGGCCGCGCAGTAGGCGGGCTCCGCGGGCGCGGCGTAGCCCGCGCCCGTCGACTCGACGGCGAACCCCTCCTCGCGGAGCGCCTCGACCGCCTTCCACACCGCCGCCCGCGAGACGTCGAGCTCCGCGGCGAGCGCCGGTCCCGAGACCGGGCCGTCCTCCAGGGCGTCGAGCAGCGCGCGACGCGTGTCCATGTCGACGCGGTCGGCGCCGGCGTGGAAAGCCGTTCCGGGTCGCCAGCGGGGACCCGCTCGCCTATGGGCCCGCGGGCGTAACGTCGGGTGTCGCATGACCGACGCCGAGACCGTTCCCGTGACCGTCGTCGATGGCGAGGAACGCACAGAGCTGGCTGTCGAGCCGGGACGGAACCTGCGGCGCGTCCTCCTCGACGCCGACCTGTCGCCGTACGCGGCCGCGACGCGCCGACTGAACTGCGGCGGGCGCGGGATCTGCGCCACCTGCGGCGTTCGGATCCGCGAGGGACCGCCGCCGGACCACTGGCACGACCGGCTCGCGGCCCGCTTCGGCTACCCGCGGCTCTCCTGTCAGGTGACCGTCGACGGGCCGATGACGGTCGAACTCGTCGACAAGCGCGTCTGGGGGTCGCGCGGGTCAGGCGGCGGCGGTTAGGAGGGAGGGGCCGTACCGCGCGTCGCGGCGCTCGCCTCCGAGACACCTCGTTTCCGGTGAAACGCGGCCGTGAGACGCGACGCGACCGCGTCGACGAGGAGACCCGACGCGACCGCGGCGGCCGCCGCTCGCCGACGAGGCGAGTCGACTGTGGGCACAAGACCCAAGGTCTCACGGGCGAACGCTCCGGTATGCAACCCTCCAAGGAGCGGGAGGCGTCCGACGGCGACCCGATGGACGACCTCGACGACCTCCTCGACGACGACCTCGCCGAGGGCGGGGACCCCTCGACGTCGGACGAGGCCGATTCGCGCGCCGAGAGGAACGAGTCGGCTGGCCGGGCGGCCGAGACCGGCGGCGACGGCGGGCGCGTCGGGACGAGCGGTCGCTGGTTCTCCGCGAAGGCGTTCGCGCTCGCGCTCGCCGCGGTCGCGATCGGCGTCTTCGTCGGCGGCGCGATCCCGCTCATCGGCGGGACGATCGGTTCGGCCGGAGGCGTGTTCCTCGCCGCGTTCCTGATCGGGCTGGCGCTCTCCGCCCGACGGTACGTCGAGACCGGGCTCGCCGGCGCCGCGGCGGGGGCCCTCGTCGCGGTCACGAACGTCCTCGGCGTCGGCTTCCTCCCGATCGGGGTCGACTACCTCCAGCAGTGGGGGCTTCCCCTGCTCGCGGTCGGCGGCGGGCTCGGGCTCGTCGCGGCCCTGCTCGGCCACTACTTCGGCCGCGATCTCCGCGCGGGCCTGACCGCGGACGTCGAGGGCTGAGCGCCCCGAAAAAACCCTTACTTCCGCCCGATCAGCGCGGGCCAGTGATACGCGTCGAACCCGACGTACGCCGCGATCTCCCGGCGTTCGAGCGCGAGGAAGCCCGCGAGTATCGCGACGAACCCGACGATCGCTTCCGCCTCGACGAGGGTGCCGAGCAGGACCCAGCTCCCGGCCGCGGCGACCACGGGCTCGGCGTACCCGACGAGGTGGAGCTGCGCCGGGCCGACCTCGTCGAGCAGCGCGAAGTAGATCAGGAACGCGAGGACGCCCGACAGCAGCGTGAGGTAGGCGAGCGACACGATCGCGGTTCTGTTCCACTCGATCGCCGACGGCGACTCCCCGAGCGCGGCGGCGCCGACGAAGAGGATTCCGGCGCCGAGCACCATCGCCCACCCCTGCAGGGCGGCGATCGGGAGGTCGGTCCGGAGCGGTCGGAGCAGGACCGCGCCCAGCGAGAAGGCGACGGCGCCGGCGAACGCGAGGCCGACGCCGAGGAGGGCCGAGTTACCGGCCCCGGCCGCGGTCGGGTCGGCGATCACGACCACCCCGAGGACACCGAGGGCGAACCCGCCGATCTCGACGGGACCGAGCCGCTCGTTGGGGAGGAGGACCGCGGCGAACACCGCGGTCAACACCGGCACGAGGCTCACGACCACCGCGGCGACCGCCCCCGAGATGTGGAGCTCGCCGACGTACAACAGCCCGTGGTACGCGGCGATAACGAAGGTCGCCGCGACGGCGACGCCGAGCCACTCGTCGCGTCCGCTGGGCGTCGTCCGTCCGGACATGACCGCGGCGACGCCCAGCACGATCGCTCCGGCGATCGCGTACCTGACGCCGGCGAACAGCAGCGGCGGGAAGTGGTGTAACCCGGCCTCGATCGCGACGAAGGAGGTGCCCCACAGGGTCGCGAGGAGGACGAAGGCGGCGACGACTGATTCCGGAGTAGAGAGGAGGTTCCGTAGCTTCATTGAGTGTTAGATCGAAGTTTCTTGAGACAGTTAAACTATTCTCTCACAATCGGCCGAATTCAGAATGAACAATCACGCATACGAACGAACTGCAATACGCTTCCGAAACGAGGGTCGTTCTTGGATTCGAGTGCAAGTGTGTCGGTCGGAATATACAACAGTCCCTCACTCGAAGGGGGCGTATGGACGAGCGCGACGTGCGGCTGTTGAAGGCGATATCTGACCTCGGAACCGGGAGCCCCGAGCGGCTCCACGAGGAGACCGGGATTCCGGTGTCGACGATCCACTACCGGCTGAACAACCTCCGCGAGGACGGCGTGATCGAGAACGATCTGTACGACCTCGACCACGAGGCGCTCGGGCTCGGCGTCACCGTCATCGTCGAGGTGCTCGCGAGCTACGAGGGCCCGTACGAGGAGTTCGCCGACGAGCTACTGGCGGTCGAGGGGGTCACGGAGGCGTTCTTCACGATGGGCGAAACCGACTTCGTCGTCCTCGCGCGGCTCTCGTCGTCCGACACCGTCGAGCGGCTCATCAGCGACTTTGAGGCGATTCCCGAGGTCGAACGCACGAACTCGACGTTCACGATCGCCACACTCCGCGACGAGCCGCGAGCGCCGGCGACGTACGACCTCGACACGCTGCTCGCGGAGCTGACCGAGTAGCGCCGACCTCACTCCGGCGACAGGGAGGACCCGACCGACCGCTCGACGAACAGTAGCGCTACCAGTCCGAGTATCACCAGCGTGTACGCGAACGCGGCGAAGAGCGCGTCCTGCGTCGATGGGTACTCGGTGGTCCGGAAGATGATCACTTTCCGGACCATCGCGATGACGCCCGTGTAGATCACGAGCCTGACGATCCGACGGGTGTCGCTCTGTTCGATGTAGGCGACGACCGTCTCGTACACCTCGACGATGATGAGCAGCAGCAGTCCGGTCTCGATGAATCCGATGACCGTGTTCGGGTCGGTGATCTCGCCGGTGGGAACTGACTCGGCGATCTGTATCGCGAGGTCGACCACGCCGATCCCGAACAGGAGGGCGAACAGCGCCGCCGCGGCGAGTTCGACGCCGTGGATGAACCGGTTCGTCGCGTCGGAGACCCGGTCGCCGCGCGTCTTCGCGACGGCCGGCTCGGGCGTGCGGTCTGTCGCTGGCGGGTCGTCCGAGGGACCCGGTGGCGGATCGTCCATCTGGTGTTCCCTCTAGGTACGAATCAAGGCCCCGCGACACGTAAAGAACAGGGGCGACAACGTGTGAATCGGGGGCGGAACGGGAGGGATTCCGAGGACCGTTACGACCGCTTGCCGATCTCCTCGCGGAGCACGTCGGAGACGACCTCCCCGTCGGCCTTGCCGCGGAGCGCGCCCATGGCCTCGCCCATCAGCCCCGAGAACGCCCCCATCCCCTCCGCCTCGATCTGGTCGGCGTTGCGCTCGACGACGTCGACGACCGCCTCGCGGACCGCATCCTCGCTCACCCCAGAGAGTCCGGCCTCCTCGACCGCCTCCGCGGCCGTGAGGTCCGGGTTCTCGGCGAGCGTCGTCAGCACCTCCGGCACGCCCTCCTTCGCGAGGTCGCCGCCCTCGACGAGGGCGAATAAGTCGAGGAAGTGGTCGTCGGTCAGGTTCTCGACCGGGGCCCCCTCGCGGCGGATCTCCGTCGTCGTCGACTCCAGCGTCGACGCCGCGAAGGTGGGGTCGACGCCGCGCTCGACCGCGGTCTCGAACAGCGGGAAGCGCCGCCCGAAGGCGACCTGCTCGGCGAGCCCGCGATCGAGTCCGAACTCCTCGGCGTAGCGGTCGGTCTTCTCGTCGAGGAGCTCGGGTCGGTCGACGTCGGACGGGTCCGGCTCGACCGGCGGCACGTCCGTCTCGGGGTACATCCGAGCCGCGCCGGGAAGCGGACGGAGGTAGCGGGTCGTCCCGTCCTCGTTGGCGCCGCGGGTCTCCTCGGGGACGCCCTCGATCGCCGCGGCGGCCCGGTCGGCGGCGGCCTCGATCGCGAGGTCGGCGGTCTCCGGGTCGGCGGCGACGATGGCGACCGCGTCCTCCGGCCCGGCGCCGACCGCCTCGCGGAGGGACTCGACCTCGGCCTCGGTCACGCCGTACGCCGGCAGCTCGTCGGTGTGGAAGATCCCGCCCGCCCCGTGTCGCTTCGCGTGGTCGGAGAGCTCGGTCCCGAGCCGGCGGTCCGGCTGGATTTCCCACCCTACGAGCCCGTCGAAGCCGAACAGCGGAACCGCGGTCACCTTCCCGCCCGAGTCGAGCGCGCCCCGGATGACCCCGGAGTCGGTCTCGGCGAAGACGTCGGTCGCGTCCGAGACGTCGCCGACGCTCGCGTCGCGGTCGCGGAGCTCGTCGCGGATCGCGAGCAGCTCCGCCTGCCGGCCGACCTCGCCGCGGACGATGTCCTCGATCCCCTGGAGGTCCTGGACGCCTTTCACCTCGACGCGGGCGCCCTCGGCGATGGAGACGTTGACGTCCTGCCGAATCGTGCCGAGCCCGCGCTTGACCGCGCCGGTCGACCGGAGCAGCATGCCGATGCGCTCGGCGGCCTCGCGGGCGCCCTCGGGGCTCCGGATGTCCGGACCGGTACCGATCTCGACGAGCGGGACGCCGAGGCGGTCCAGCGAGTAGACGACGCCGTCGTCAGTCTCCTCGACGCGCTTTGCCGACTCCTCCTCCAGCATGAGGTCGACGATCGACACCGCCCCCTCGCTCGTCTCGATCTCCCCGCTCTGGCCGAGCAGGATCGAGCGCTGGAAGCCCGAGGTGTTCGACCCGTCGATGACGAGCTTCCGCATCACGTGCGCCTGGTCGACGACCGAGACGTCGAGCAGGTCGGCGATCTGGAGCGCGACCGAGAGCGCCTCGCCGTCGACGCGCCGGGGCGGCTCGTCGTCCTCCTCGACGAGGCAGGTGGTGTCGTACGCGAGGTAGGTGAACTCGCGGTCGACGCGGCTCTCCTCCATCGCGGCGTCGTCGAGTTCGCCGAGCTCGCTCTTCGTCGGGTGGAGCCGGCGGGCGATCTCGCGGTCGGCCTCGTCGGGGTCGCGCTCGACGGTCGGGGAGTCGCAGAACAGCTTCGTCTCCGTGTCGAGCTGCTGGTGGATCTCCAGCCCGGCGACGAGCCCCAGCTCATCGTGGTCGTACTCGGGGGTCGCGTCCTCGCTCATTACGCCGTACTCCGGCAGGCCGGAACAAAAAGGGTGGCAGTTCGCGCGGGCGATGCGGATCGAGGCCACCGAGGTTCCTTATAAATGACTGGGCGGTGCCGCGAGTCAGCACGCGCGAGGGAGCCCGCGGCCGCCGGCGCGGCCGCGGCGAGGCTGGGGAGGCGCGAGGGGCTGTGCGGCTGCGGTCGGGTGGGACTCAAAGGGGCAGTCGCGAGTCCTCGCGGCTGGGGCTTCGGCGGTGATCACGATCACAGCGTTCCGATCACAGCTGTCGCTCGCCGCGTAACGTTCGAAAGGAATTGTGCGTGGATGCTGTCGTAGAGACAACACCGTGCATCGGTGCGGCGGGTGTGCCGCCGAGCGATGCGTGGGACCGGATTTGAACCGGCGGACCTCTACAGGACAGCGCCCTCAACGCTGCGCCGTTGGCCTGGCTTGGCTACCCACGCTCGCGGTGTTCAATCGCGTCCTCACGTACCCTTCCCCCAATTAAAAGCCCTTCCATTCGGCAGTGCCGTGTCGAAGAGTGACACCGGGCGGCGGGGCCGGGCGAATTCCGGGTCGGACACGCCCCCGGTCCGACGCGCCGGAACCGGCACGGGTTTGGGAGTGGCGGCCCTCGGATCCGACATGTCCGAGTGGGCCCGCGAGAACGTCCCGCTTTTGACCGCACTCAGCTCCGTCGCGGCGCTGGCCGTGGTGTTCGGCGCCGTCGGCGGCGCGATACCGAGCGTCCTCCTGCCCCGCGCGAGCGACGCCGTCCTCGCCGCGATCCCGCACTTCAACGCCGCCGTCTCGGCGACGGCCATCGGCACCATCGTCCTCGGCTGGCGCGCCATCTCCCGCGGCGACGTGCGCCGACACCGCGCGTTCATGCTGACGTCGTTCGGCCTCTTCACCGCCTTCCTCGGCGCGTACCTCTACCGGCTGATCCACGTCGGCACGACCGAATTCCCCGGCCCCGACGTCGTCTACACCTACCTCTACCTCCCGTTCCTCGGGATACACATCCTGCTCGCGATCGCCTGTATCCCGTTCGTCTTCTACGCGCTCCTGCTCGCCGCGACCCGCCCGTACGAGGAACTGTACCACACGCGTCACGCGCAGGTCGGCTTCGTCGCCGCCGTCCTCTGGCTGATCTCCTTCGCGATGGGGATCGGCGTGTACGTCATGCTGTACCACGCGTTCTGAGGCGGGCGCGGGGCCGACCGGCGAAGCCGGGCGCTCCGACCGTACCGGCCGCACCGATCGCCCCGACCGCTCCGACGAAGCTTGATATCGCCGTCAACCGTACGAACCGTCGTGCTGTTCGCGACTCACCTCCTCGTCGCCGCCGGCCTCGGGTGGCTGTCGGGACACCCGCGCCTCCGGCGGTACCTCGGCGGTTCGCCGCCGCTCTCCGTGTGGTGGGTCTTCGCCGGCGCCGCGCTCCCGGACGTCGTCGACAAGCCGCTCGGCGCGCTCGGCGTCTTCGACGTCTACCAGTCGGTCGGCCACTCCGCGCTGCTCGTGCCGCTCGCCGCGCTCGTCGCCGTCGCCGCGAGGCGCCGCGGCCTCGCGGTCGCGGTCGGCTGGGGCTCTCACCTCGCGCTCGACGCGCTCCACATGGTCGTGAACGGGCGGCCGGGCGACGCGGCGTTCCTCGGGTGGCCGCTCCTCACGCGGTCCGACCCGCTCGCGATCCCGCCGGGCGAGTTCGCGCTGTTCTACGTCGGAACCCCCTCCTTCTTCCTCGAAGCGGCGCTGTGGCTGGCGGCCGTCTCACTGGTGTTGCGGTCGCGGGTCGCCGTCGGCACCGACCGGGAAAGCGGTCGGTGAGACCGGTCCGGCCGCCTACCCGTCTTCGTTCGCCATCCGGTGGGCCGCGTAGAAGAGCGGGACGAGCAGCGCACCGGCGAACCCGAAGCCGAGCGCGAGCGCGCCGATGACGCCCGCGCTGAGGACGCGGCCGGCGCTCCCGCCGTCGTCGCCGTCGCCTCCGTCGCCACCGCTTCCGCCGTCGCCTCCGTCGCCTCCGTCGCCACCGCTTCCCCCGCCTCCGCCGTCACCGCTCCCACCGTCGCCGCCGGCGTCGGGCTGGACGAGGTCGTCGTCGACGGAGCCGACCGCGACGGAGCCCTTCATGCCGACCGCCTCGTGCGGTACGCAGAGGTAATTGAACGTGTCGCTGTCGGACGCGTCGTCGAACGTGTACTCGAAGGTGGTCCCCGCCTCGCTGACGGTCTCGCCGCTGTCGAACGTCCCGTCCTCGGCGACGACGTTGTGCGCGCCGCCCTCGCCGGTCCACTCCCAGACGACGGTCGTTCCGGGGTCGATAAGGATCGCGGCCGGACCGAACCTGAGCCCGTTGACCGCGCCGACGTCGACGGTGACCTCGTCCTGTCCGGTGTAGTCGTGCGTCCCGTCGTAGTTGTCCACGTCGTCGAGCCAGCCGCCGTACTGGGCGGCGGCGGTCCCGGAACCGGCGGCGAGGCCGGTCGCGGCGGCGGCGCCTGCGGCGCCGACCCTGAACAGCCCGCGGCGGCTCATCGTCGCGTCGTCGGCGTCGGATGTCATACCTGTACCTCCCAGCGTGGGCGTATTTAAATTCCCGATTCCCGACTCGCGACGTGAGAACGGGAGGCGGCGACGGGGCAAGTCGTTGGGAACCGAGGTCGGAGCCCGATCAGTCGTCCGCCGGCGTCGGGTCGGGCGTGACGGGGTCGAGGTCGCGGTCGCTCTCCTCGCCCTCGACGTCGAAGGGGTACTCGCCGGTGACGCAGCCGAGACAGAGGTCCGCGCGGCTCTCGCCGAGCGCCTCGGAGACGGCGTCGATCGAGAGGTACGAGAGGGAGTCGGCGCCGACCTCCTGTCGAATCTCCTCGGTGGAGGCGTCGGCGGCGATCAGCTCCTCGCGGGTCGCCATATCGATCCCGAAGTAACAGGGCGCGACGATCGCCGGCGCGCCGATCCGGAGGTGGACCTCCTCGGCGCCGGCTTCGCGGACGAGCTCGACCAGCTGCGTCGAGGTCGTTCCCCGGACGATGGAGTCGTCGATGATGGTGACCGACTTCCCCTCCACGGTCGATTTGATCGGGTTGAGCTTCAGCCGGACCGCGCGCTCGCGCTCGTCCTGCGTCGGCATGATGAACGTGCGCCCGACGTACCGGTTCTTCATCAGCCCCTCGGCGAACTCGATACCGGCGTCGTTCTCCGGACGGGCCTCGCCGTCGGCGGTCGTCTCGCCGGCCGCGTCGGCGTAGCCGGAGGCGAACGCCCGGCCGGAGTCGGGGACCGGCATCACGACGTCGGCCTCGACGCCGGACTCCTCCCAGAGCTTCCGCCCGAGCTTGCGGCGGACCTCGTACACGAGGTTCTCGTCGATGACCGAGTCGGGGCGCGCGAAGTAGACGTGTTCGAAGAAGCAGTGCGCGGTCGACTCGCGCTCGACCAGCTGGTAGGTGTCGTACCCCGCGCCGTCGGGGTCGAGGACGACGAGTTCGCCCGGGCGCACGTCCCGGATCAGCTCCCCGTCGAGCGTGTCGATGGCGGCCGACTCGCTGGCGAGCACGTATCCGCCGTCCACTTTCCCCAGACACAGGGGACGGTTCCCGAGGGGGTCGCGCACGCCGAGGACGGTGTCGTCGTGGGTGATCGCCAGCGAGTAGGAGCCGTGGATGCGGTTCATCGTGTGTTTGACGGCGCGCACGAGGTCCTCCTCCAAGAGGTTGCGCGCGAGGTCGTGGGCGATCACCTCGGTGTCGCCGTCGGAGGTGAACGCGTGGCCGGCCGCCGCGAGCTCCTCGCGCACCTCGTCGGCGTTCACGAGGTTCCCGTTGTGCGAGAGCCCGAGCGAGCCGGACTTGAAGGAGACGGAGAACGGCTGTGCGCAGCTCTTGTCGAGGCTCCCGGCGGTCGGGTACCGGACGTGACCGATGCCGGTGCCGCCCGACAGCGACGCCAGGTCCCCCTCCTCGAACGCGTCCCCGACGAGCCCGCGCTCGACGTGGCTGTGCTGTTGGAACCCGTCGTGCGTGACGATCCCAGCGGACTCCTGCCCGCGGTGTTGGAGCGCGTACAGCGCGTAGTACAGCGGCCGCGCGGCCTCGCGGTCAGCGAGCGAGATGCCGACGACCCCGCACTTCTCTCGCGGCTCGTCAGCGGTGTGGTCCCCACCGGCGTTCATGTACGCGACGGTGGGGCGTGAGGCGATAAAAATCCTCGTGTTCGTGGTGCTATCGAGGTTTACGACGGGGTATATATGCACAAACGCGGATCGGGTCCGGCGAAGTCGCCGACCGGCCGGTCGGCTCACCTCCCGTCGACGTCGCGCTCACTCCCCCTCGATCAGCTCGTCTAATCGCTCGAAGTACGCCTCCCGCGGCACCTGGTAAGCGGCGCGGTAGTCGACGTCGCCGGCGGCGAACCGCTCCGCGACCGCGACGGCCGCGGCCGCGCCCGACTCGCGGTCGTCGCGGGTCTCCGAGACCGCCTCGACCTCGGGCTCCAAGAAGAGCACGACGTGCCACTCGTCGGTCGCGTACTGGCCGGATCCGGGGCGGGCCGTCCGCGCGCCGTTCGTGAGGTAGATGGTCGGCATGCACTCCGCGGGGAGGTCGTCGCCGTCGAACACGTCGGGCCGGTAGACGAGGATCGCCCGTCCGCTCGGCTCCTCGTTCCACACCCGCCAGCCGTCCGGCAGCGCCTCGAAGCTCATGGGCGGAGTCGGAGGCGGAGGCTTGAAAGGATCGCGCTCCGGTCCGCCTAGTCGACGATGTCGGAGCCGCCCGGCGGGAGGAACTCCTGAAGCTGGTCCGCGCTCGCCACCTTGCGGACGAACGACTGGTCCGCGAACCGCCCCTTCAGCTCGCGGTACACCATCATCGCGGCGTCGTTCTGGGCGTACATCCCCGGCTCCAGCGTGACGCTCGTCGCCGCGGGGTCGACGATCGCCGACGGCGGCCCGCCGATGGCCTGCGTGACGGGCTCGCACTGAACGCCGACGGCGATCCGGCAGGGGACGTCCTCGAAGTAGGTCCGGTCGCCGCGGATCACGAAGCTCCCCTTCTCGATGTACTCGCCGCTCTCTGGGGTCTTCGATACCTGATCCGGCTCGACCATGTACGCGTCGCCCGCGCCGCGACCGTCCTTCCAGTCCGAGGAGTACGAGACGGCGAACTGCGCGACCTCCCGCAGCGTCTCCTCGGAGAAGTCGACCGGGTCCGCGGACTCGGAGGGCCCCGCGGCCTTCAGCAGGGTCACGGGCCCGCCGTGCGCCTGCGTGTGGAAGAACCGGTCGTGTTTGCCCATGTACTTCTTGACGAGCTCCTCGTTCTGGTCGGCGTTGCGCCCGCCGATGACGAGGTAGCCGGTCGAGGTGTGGAACCACCGGAAGCGGTCGTACCAGTCGTCGGGGCTCCGGATCGGGATAGAGGCGCGTGAGAGCCAGTCGGTCTCGTACGCCTCGTCGTCGTCTCCCTCGTCGCCGTCGCTTCCGCCGTCCCCGTCGTCCGCCGCCTGCTCCGCCTCCCACTCCGCCTTGCGCTCCTTGACGGCCTCCAGCTCGCGGCGCGTCGACTCGATCGCCTCCATCGCGCCCTCCTTCTTCCCCTCGATCCGCTTCGCCTCCTGGTAGAGCCGGTCGGCGTTGACCTCGACGCCGGCGCTCGCGTCGAGTTCGACTCGGACCGCGTCGACGCCCTCGCCGTCGTCGCTCCCGGCCTCGAGCTCGACCGTCACGGTCCCCTCGCCGCCGTCGACGTCGACCACGGCCTCGGCCGCCGGGATCCCGCGCTCCGCGCCCGCGTCGAGCGTCTCGGCGATCTCGTCCCACGGGACCTCGCTCTCGCGAGCCTCCTGAACCGTCGAGAGCACCTCGTCGACGAGGTCGTAGTTCGCGTACAGGAGTTCGGCGCGCTCGCGCTCCGCCTCGGCCTGCTCCTCGAACCCCTCGATCGCCCCCTCCTGCTGTTCGATGATCCGCTCCTGTTTGGCGATCTCCTCCTCGAAGTCGGGCCGGGAGGCCTTCGCGTCCGCCGGGGCCTCGCCCTCGCCGGTGTCGTCGCGGTCGAGCCGGTAGAAGTACTCGTCGACGGCGGCGTTGAACGAGTCGAAGCCGACGCTCGGGAGCCCCTCGTGCTCCGAGAGGGGGAACGGCGTGACGTCGACGACGCGGGGGTCGCGGTCGTCCGCCTCGCTTTCGGACAGCTCCTCCTCGTACACGCGCGGGTCGACGTCGCCGGAGCGGAGCCGGTCGCCGATCCGTTCGAGCGCCTCGTGGAGCGCGCGGAGCTGGTCGTCGGTCGCCTCGTCGATGGGCGTCTCCTTCTCGACGCCCGCGCGCGTGCACACCTCCTCGGCGTATAGCCCGCCGAGGTTGAGCTGCGTGGCGAGGGTCCGCACCACGTCGCTGTCGGACTCGCGCATGTTCCTTTTAAACCCGCCGAGGCTCACGTCGAGGGGGTTGAGCCGCGACGCGGGGTACTCGTACTGCGAGCCGGGCGCGACCGTCCGGGACTTGAGCCGGACCGTCGACAGCGAGCCGACGACCTCGCCGGTCTCGTCGAGGGCGGCGACGTTGCCCTGGCCGAACAGCTCTGCGACGAGCGTCGTGTTCTCGTCCTCGCGCTCGAACTCGAAGGTGAGGATCCGGTCGAACTCGTACTGCTCGACGCCCGCGAAATCGGCGCCCGACATGCGGTTACGCAGCATCTTCGCGAAGTTCGGCGGGCGACCGGGGGCGTCGGCGACGTGCTCCGCGTCGGCGACGTGGGCCCGCTTCACGTCGCCCACCTCGATCATGAGTTCGACGCGGCCGCGGTCGAAGTCGCGCAGCTTCAGCCGGAGCAGGTCGTCGTCGTAGAGGTACGCCTTGTCGACCTTCGCGCCCTCGTACCGATTGAGCTCGGTGACGAGGGCCGCGAGGTCGATGCTCGACAGCTCCCGCTTCTGGTCCATACACGACAGAGACTCGCGGGCCGGAAAAAGGCGTGTCGTTGTGGGTGCGGTCGGGCGAGCGAGTCCGACCGAGTCGGCCTCACAGCCGCTTCGACACGTACGGCCCGTCCTGGTGGTAGCCGAGCTTGTCCCGGTAGTACTCCCGGGCGCCGATGCCGGAGATGACGGCCATCTTGCGGTAGCCGGCGTCGCGGGCGAGCTCCTCGGCGCGTTCGAGGAGCCTGGTGCCGTACCCCTTGTGTTGCCAGTCGCCGTCGCCGCCGATGGCGACCTCGGTACCGTACACGTGGAGCTCACGGATCAGCGCCGCGTCCTCCAGCTCCCGGCGGATCGCGTCGTCCTCGGTGCCGGGCGCGCCGGGCTGGTCGGGCGCGAACGAGGGGAACCGCAGGCGGCAGAACCCGACGAGCAGGTCGCGGACGGGGTCCTCGAAGGAGATGAAGTGTTCCGTCCCGCCGCCGGCCTCGTACGTCATCACGTCGAGTTCGACGTCGTCGGGGTCCGGGTCGGCGTCGTTGTGACCGACCTCGCGGGCGCGGATGTCGCGCTGGACGATCCCCTTCTCCTCGGCGCGCTGATCGGCCAGCTGTCGGAGGTTCGACTTCCAGACGCCGCCCTCGATGAAGTCGGCGGGGATGTCGCGCTGGACGCGCTGGAGCCGGGTGTACTTCGGGACGTGGTCGATCGCCTCGGCGACGACGTCGGCCGCCTCCTCGTTCGTGAGGGGGTCGAACTCCTCGCGGCGCCACCGGTCGTACACCCGAGTCCCCTCGACGACGAGCGTCGGGTAGATTTTCAGGTAGTCGGGGCGCCAGTCCGGGTTCTCGAAGATCTGTCGGAAGTCCTCGATACACATCTCCCGCGTCATCCCCGGCTGTCCGGGCATCATGTGGAACCCCACCTTGAACGCCGCGTCGCGCAGGCGACGGTTCGCGTTGCGGGAGGCCTCGTTTCCGTGCCCGCGGTGCATCTCGCGGTTGATCCGCTCGTAGGTGGTCTGGACGCCGACCTCGACTTTGGTGCCGCCCAGGTCGAGCATCCGGTCGATCTGCTCGGGGTCGCACCAGTCGGGCTTCGTCTCGAACGTCGTCCCGATGTTGCGGATCGCGTTCGTCTCGTTCTCCGCGATCACGTCTTCGAGGTACTCGAACTCGGTCTCCTCGGGAGCGGGCGCGAACGACTCGCCCTCGGCCGGCTCCGGCTTCTCGTCCAGGTCGTAGTCGTTCATCGCCTGCAGGGCGCGCTTCACGAACCACTCCTGGTAGTCGTGCGAGCGCGCGGTCATCGTCCCGCCCATCAGGATGAGCTCCACCTTGTCGACCGGGTGACCGATCTTCCGGAGCTGTTCGAGCCGGAGCGTGACCTGCCCGTACGGGTCGTAATCGTTCTGCTCTCCGCGGGCCGCGGCGGGCTCGTGACCCGTGTACGACTGCGCCGAGGAGAACTCCGAGGCCGGTCCGCCGGGGCAGTAGAGGCACTTCCCGTGCGGACAGAGCTTCGGCGAGGTCATGATGGCGACCGGCGAGACGCCGGACGCGGACCGGACCGGCTTCCGCTGGACCACCTCGATCACGTCGTCGCGCGCCTCGAAGGGCGCGTGGTCCAATATGTCGGTGTTCTTCGGGACCTTCGGGGACGAGAACTTCGAGCAGGCGTCGAGCTTGGCGGACTCGAGGTCGTCGCGGTCGATCTCGCCCGCGAGGATCCGGTCGACGAGGTGTTCGCAGGTGCGGACGAACGCCTCTGGCTCGTCGCCGTCGGAGTTCCCGCCTCCGTCGTCACCCCCCTCGCCGCCGGCGTCCGCGTCACTCGCCGCGTCGGTACTCATTACGCTCCGATCGACGGGTTTCGGAGTTAAGCGTGTCGCACCGCGGGAACCGGCCGGTTTTAGGCCGACCCGGGCGTAGCCGCCGCCGTGTTACGCAAGGACCTCCTGCGCGTCTCGCGGGCCGGCGGTGGATACCGCCCGCGCTTTACGGGTCGCGAGCACCGCCCGCTCGCGGCCCGGGTGCTCGGGACGTTCGAGTCCCACGTCGGGGAGCGCCGCGGCGACCTCGACGACGCGCTGGCGGCGCTGGAGGCCGACGCCGGCGACTCCGGCGGCGACTTCAAGCTCGTCCGCGGGCTCGCGGCCCTGATCGAGCGCGAGTGCGACTTCGAGACGCGGGCGCCGGTCCCGCCGCGGCGCGTGCGGCGGGCCGCGTTCGAGGCCGCGGAGGCGGTCGGCGTCGCGAGCGAGGCGGAGCGGGAGACCGCGGTCGACCGAGCCGCCGACGCGCTGGGGATCGAGCCGGGCGACGTGGAGGCGTCGCTGTACGCCGACCGCGACGTCAACGACGTCCTCGTCGACGCCGACGTGCGGTGGGGGCCGGACTCCCTGTTGGAGCAGTACGACCTCTCGCTGGCGCAGACCGCCCTCTTCGACGCGACCGAGGTCCGGATCCGGTCGAACGACCCGAAGCGGCTCGTCTCGGCGGTGAAGCGGCTCCGGCTGATGTACGAGCTGGAGAAGACGCCCGAGGGGCGGGAGCTCGTCGTCACCGGCCCCGACACCCTCTTTTCGCGCACCCGGCGATACGGGACCGCCTTCGCGCGGCTCCTCCGGACCGTCGCGGAGTCCGCGGAGTGGTCGCTGGAGGCGACGATCGACGACCGCGGCCGCGAGCGCACCATGCGCCTCTCCGACGGCGACGTGACGGTGCCGGGCGTCGAGCCGGTCGCGGAGCCGTCGTTCGACAGCGGGGTCGAGGCCGACTTCGCCGGGCGGTTCCGCGGGCTCGACCTCGACTGGTCGCTCGTGCGGGAGCCGGAACCGCTCGAAACGGGGACGCGCGTGATGATCCCCGACTTCGCGTTCGACTACGATCACGCCGACTTCCGGCTGTTCTTCGAGGTGATGGGCTTCTGGACCCCCGAGTACGTCGAGAAGAAGCTCGGCCAGCTCGCAGACGTCGAGGACGTGGACCTGCTGGTCGCGGTCGACGAGAGCCTCGGCGTCGGCGAGGCGGTCGCGGCGCGCGACCACCGCGTCGTGACCTACTCCGGCACCGTCCGCGTGAAGGAGGTCGTCGACGTGCTCCGCGAGTACGAGGCCGAGTTCGTCGCGGACGCGGCGGCCGATCTCCCGGACTCGTTCGAGCCCGAGGACGACGTGCTCACGCTGACCGACCTCGCCGACCGATACGGGGTGAGCGTGGCGGCGGTGGAGGACGGCCCGTTCCCGGAGCACGAGCTCGTGGGGCGGACGCTGGTCAGGCCGGCGGTCCTGGAGCGGATCGGCGACGAGGTGGCGGACGGGGTCCCGCTGGCGGAGGCGGAGACGGTGTTCGACGGGTACGGTATCGACGACGCGAGCGCGACCCTCTCCGCGCTCGGGTACCGAGTCGAGTGGGAGGGACTCGGCGGCGGAACGGTCCGGAGAAAGGAGTGACTTCCTCCCCACCCTACTCGCTCACCGCTGACGCGGTTCGCTCCTTGAGGGTGGGGCTTCCTGCTTCCATGACGCGCTTTGCAGACACCGAATCGGTGTCCGTAGGGAGCGCAGTCTCCACAGGCGTTGATTCGGGACAGCCCGCCCCTATTTGTTCGAGACCGAGAGAAAGAATGTTCCACGACGCATTCGCGTCTCTGTCCGCCGCGAATCCACACGACGGACACGAATGCTCGCGTACCCACAACGGCTTGTCCGTCTCGACACCACACGACGCACACTCTTTCGTCGTTCCTCGGGGGTCCACGGCGACGAACTGCGTCCCTTCCCGTTCGCACTTGTATTCGAGCATCCGCAGGAACGTCCCCCACGAGGCTCCGGCCCGATTCCGAGAGTTGCCCGGTAGTTCGACCAGTCCCTTCGCGTCCAAGTCCTCGACCGCTACAAGGTCGTATTCGCTGGCGTAGTACCCCGAGAGTTTGTGCAAGAAGTCACGTCGCTTGCGTTTCAGCTCGGCGTGGCGTCGAGCGACCGTCTTGCGTTGTTCCTCCCAATTGTTCGAGCCGTGTTTCTTCCGCGAGAGGTTACGTTGAGCGCGTTCCAATCGCTCGCGTTCATCGGAAAGGTCCGGCGACTTGACGGCGATTCCGTCGCTGTCGTGGACGTATTTCAGGATACCCACGTCGATGCCAACTGCGTCAGTCACTTCGTCGGGCTTCTCGGGAGGGTCGTCAGGGGTTTCGACGCCGAGGATGGCGTACCACTTGCCGGTGGGTTCGCGTTTGATCGTGACGGTCTTGATAGTGGCATCGTCAGGCAGGTCACGGTGGAATGTGATGGGAATGTCACCAATCTTTGAGAGCCACAGTCGCGTCCGACCACTCGTGTTTTTGAGTTTGAAGCCGGATTGACTGTAGGTGAACGATTGGTACTCTCCCGGTGCTTTCCACTTCAACTCACCGACGTTGTAGCCGTTTTTCTTCCGGCCTTTGAGCGTCGAGAGGTTGTCGTACAACCGCTGGACGACTTTCTGTAACGCCTTCGAGTGAACGTCTCGTAGGTCGGTTCACCAGTCTTTCAAGTCCGGCAGACGCTTCTGCTCGGAGTACGAGGACGTATCGTCGCGTCGGTTGAGTCGGTGGAGGAAATGGTTGTAGACCTGCCTACAGGTATCGACAGTCCACGCTAACCGCCCGCGGAGGTCGTCGAACGGGTTCAGCCGATACCTGTAGTTGTAGTTCATCTATTCGTCGGTAGGGTCGGATGTACGGACGATTTTCACGTCCGCGCCACGCCATCGTTTCGGGACGTAGACGTGAGCGCCGTTGCCGGTGGCTTTCACGTCGCCGTCCACGACTTCGTGGCCGTTGATTGTGAACTGTTCCATGTACGATGTAGATACATTATCGGGACGTATAAACACTTTGGTGGGCCTGTGGACCGGTCGTTGCAGAGTGTCTGTGAGACGATGACGGCGTGGACGAATCGCGGAGCGATTCGTTCGCACACCAGAAATCTGCGATTTCTGGGGACGCTGTATCCCCGCCCTACTGCGCTACTCGGTCGCTTCGCTCCCTGCGTTGCTCCCTGAGGACGGGGCATTAGCGCCTGAATTTTAGGTAAAGCGCCGATCGCGGATTACTCTGGGCTGAAAATGAGACTGATTTTATATATTTCGGTAAGGTAATTGTCCGGTTGGAGCACGCTATGGTCACCAACATCCAGACGCGGCTGCTCGGTAGAGACGTATCGTTCCCGGTCGAGGAGTCACGGTTCGCCTACTGGCTCGTCGTGATGCGGCTGATCGTCGGCTGGTGGTTCCTCCACGCGGGGCTCGACAAGTTCTTAGCCTGGCCGTTCGACGCGAGTTGGTTCGTGGGCGGCGCGGCGGCGGGGACCAGCCTCGCTCCGATTGTCACGCTGTTCTCCGACGGAATCATGCTGTCGTTCGTCAACGTCATGGTCCCGCTCGGGCAGACGCTGATCGGGCTCGGCTTAATCGTCGGCGCGCTGACGCGGCTGGCCG
Source organism: Halorubrum sp. Ib24 (assembly GCF_002252745.1). NCBI lineage: Archaea > Methanobacteriati > Methanobacteriota > Halobacteria > Halobacteriales > Haloferacaceae > Halorubrum > Halorubrum sp. Ib24. The sequence goes on from NZ_NHOX01000033.1 coordinate 28,282, forward strand.
CGTTCTTCGGCGCGTTCCTGATGACGTTCTTTTACTTCATCAACGGCGAGACCGGCGGCTGGGCCCACGGCGTGATCACCGGCGACCTCCTGGGGCTGCTGATCTTCGCGATGATCGCCACGCTCGGCGCCGGCCGCGTGCTCGGCGTCGACGCGTACCTCGCGAAGACGGAGTTCGTCAGGAACCACCCGCGGATGCGGTACTTGATCGGCTAACACGGAGACAACAATGAGCGAACTCACCACAGTGGAACGAGTCGGACTGTACGGCGGCGCAGCGCTGCTCCTGATCGGGACGGTCGGGATGGGGCTGCTCGAGATAATCGCGGGAGCCCCGCACCCGGTGTCGGGCGAAGGGCAGGTCGTCCACGAGACGCTGATCAGTCTCAGCGTGCGGTCGTACACGATCCTGCTCGGCCTGATCCTGATGGCCACGTACGGGATCACCAACCTCGCCACCAAGCCGCCGAAGGACACGTCGATCTGAGGCGTTCGACGCGGTGGAGCGCCGCCAGCGGGCCCCGCTCCGACGGGCGGTTTTTATCGAATCCGACGCGGACCCCTCGCTCCGCGACGGGGACCCCTCACTCCACGACGGGCAGGTCCGCGCGGCTCCCCTTGGGTACCACGGAGCGCAGCTCGTCGTAGAGGTACAGTCCAACCCCGATCGGCGCCGACCCGCCGGCTATCTCGTGGGTCGCGATCAGATACCCCCAGTCGCCGTCCCACTCCGGGAGGTCCTGATCGTCGCCGGCGGCGAACCGGGCGGCCTGCTCGGGGCCCAGTTCGACGACGTTCCGCGTCGCGTGGCGGCCGAACCGGGTGGCCGCGCGCCCGGTGGGCTTCCAGTGCTCCTGTCGCGTCCGGAGGAAGGTCATCCCGATCGCCTCCACCCCGCTGGGGTCGGTCGCCTCGCCGTTGAAGATCCAGACCTTCCCCGCGCCCTTCTCCCAGAAGCTGTACCCCTCGAAGACGCTCGGGTCGACCCCGAACCGCTCGTCCCACCAGTCGAGCACCTCACGCCGGCTCGCGCGCCCGTCGACCTCGCGGTCGTCGGGGGTCTCCGGGAGGCGGTCGAAGCGCTGGCCGTCGTTAGTCGGGGCGTCTCCGTCCGCGTCGTCGACGGATCCGGGGCCGTCGCTCACGCCGCCACCTCCCCGTCGCCCGCGCCCGCCTCGTCATCCCCGCCCACACGAAGCTTCGCGCAGAAGAACCCGCCCGTGTCGTTGTGATGGGGGTAGACGCGGTGCGCGCGCGTCACCGACTCGTCGAACGTCTCGCCCTCCCACTCGGTGACGCCGGGGACCGCGTCGAGCGGGAGGTCGAACTCGACGACCTCGCAGTCCTCGTTCGAGATGACGTGGTCGAGCACCGCCTCGTTCTCCTCGGGCGCGAACGTGCAGGTGGAGTAGACGACGGTCCCGCCGGGGCGGGTCGCCTGCACGGCCCGGGCTAAGACCCCCTTCTGGATCCCCGCGACGGCGTGGACGTGGTCGAGCGTCCACTGGCCGACGACGTCCGGGTTCTTGCGGCAGGTGCCCTCGCAGGAGCAGGGGGCGTCGACGAGGGCCCGATCGAACTCGTCGAACGCGAGCGGCTTCGTCGAGAAGTTCCGGGCGTCTTGATTCGTGACGATCGCGTTCGTGATCCCGAGGCGCTCCGCGTTGTGCCGGAGCGCGGAGAGCCGCCCGAGGTTGTTGTCGTTGGCGACGAGCGTGCCCTCGTCGTCCATCGCGTCGGCGATCTGCGTCGTCTTGCTACCGGGGGCCGCGCAGGCGTCCCAGACGCGCTCGCCCGGCGCCGGGTCGAGCGCGAGCCCCGGGAGCACCGACACCTCCTCTTGCCCGTGGGTCCAGCCGTGGACGTACGGCCAGTTCCCGCCGGGGTTCCCGTCCGGAAGCCGGAGCAGGCCGTCGTGCCACGCCACGGGCTCGTACGCGACGCCCGCTTCGTCGAACGCCTCGCGGACCCGATCGGGCGAGGCCGCCATCTCGTTCACGCGGACGACGGAGGGCAGCGGCCGGTCGCAGGCCGCGCGGAACGCCGACGCGTCGTCGACGAGCGGCTCGTACCGCTCTAACGGATTCATGCCACCCCTTTCGCGGCGGCCCGTTAGTCGGTTTCGGGACGCGCGCGAGGCCACGCAGTCGCACGCCCCGCGCGCCCTACGTTTTAGGTCCCTGCCCGGAGTAGGCGAACGCATGGCACGCATCTCCGTCCTCGACGAGGACGTCTCGCTGGACGAGCCGACGCTGGTGGAGGGGTTCCCGGGCGTCGGACTCGTCGGAAAGATCGCGACGGACCACATGATCGAAGAACACGAGATGGTCCACTACGCGAACGTCCACTGCGACGGGCTCCCGCGGGTGGCCGTCTACCGCGAGGACGAACGGGCGCTGACGACTCCCGTGCGGCTGTACGCCGACCCGGAGAGCAACCTCGTCGCGCTCCGGAGCGACGTGCCCGTGAATCCCGGCGCCGCGACCGAGGTCGCCGGCTGCCTGGAGAACTGGTTCGCGGAGACGGTGACGTTCCCGATCTTCCTCTCCGGACGCGGCCGCGAGAAGGGGCGCCGCCTCGTCGATCTACGGCGTGGCGACCGGCGACGGCGGCGATCGGCTCGAGCGCGCCGACGTCGAGGACCCGCCGGAGGCCGGGCTGATCTCCGGGCCGACGGGCGCGATGCTCGCGGAGGCGCTGGAGCGCGACCGCGACGCCGTCGGGCTCGTCGTCGAGTCGGACCCGCAGTTTCCCGACCCCGAGGCCGCGCGGATCCTCATCCGGAACGGCATCGACCCGATCGCGGAGACGGAGACGCCCACCGAGGGGCTCGTCGACCAGGCGACCGAGATCCGCGAGGCGAAGCGGGCGTTCGCCGAGCGGATGCAGCAGGCCACCGAGGAGAGCTCGCAGGCCGAGCCGCTGAAGATGTTCCAGTAGGCGGCGCGCGCGGTTCTCGACCGGGACGCCGGCGGCTCCGGTCGGGCGGTCTCTCGATTTCGTCGACGCCCGCGCCGAGCGGGGCGCCCCTCGACTCAGTCGTCGTCCGCGCCGGGCGACCCGTCTCCCGCCTCCAACTCGTCGAGGATCGGGCGGTACTTGAGCTGGATCTCGTCCCACTCGCGGTCGGGATCGGAGTCGGCGACGAGGCCGACCCCGGCGAAGAGGGTGGCCCGCCGGGGCGCCGCGACCGCCGAGCGGATCGCGACCGCGAAGGCGCCGTTGCCGGCGGCGTCGATCCAGCCCACCGGCGCCGCGTACCAGCCGCGGTCGAACGGCTCCGTCTCGTGGATCGTCTCCAGGGCGCGGTCGGGCGGGAGCCCGCCGACGGCGGGGGTCGGGTGGAGCGCCTCCACGAGGTCGAGCACGTGGCGGTCGTCGCTGAGTTCGGCCGTGATCGGCGTGTGGAGGTGCTGGACCGTCGCGAGCCGGCGGACGCGACGCTCGCCGGCGGAGACCGACGCCGCGAACGGCTCCAGCTGCTCGCGGACTGTGTCCGCGACGAGTTCGTGCTCGTGGACGTTTTTGTCGTCATCGAGCAGCTCCCGCGCGAGCCACTCGTCCTCCGCCGGCGTCTCGCCTCGCCCCGTCGTCCCCGCGAGCGCGTCGGTCTCGACGGTCCGCCCGCGAAGCGAGACCAGCCGCTCCGGAGTTGCGCCGAAGAAGGCGCTCTCCTCCTCGTCCGGCTCGAAGTAGTACCGGTGACAGTCGGGGTACTTCTCCGCGAGCCGCTTCAGCGTCGCCGCTCGCGGGAATTCGGCCGCCAAGTCCGCCTCCAGCGCCTGCGCCAGGACGACCTTCCGTAAGTCGCCGCCGCGGATGCGGTCGACCGCGGCGTCGACGCTCTCGCGCCACGCCTCGCGGCTCGTGGTCCGACGGGTCTCCGCGATACCTGGGCGCGGCGGATCGGCCGCGTCGCCGTCGACCGCGGCGAGGCGTTCGACCTCGTCCGCCAGCCGGTGCTCGACGGCGTCGACGTCGGTCTCCGGGCCGACAGCGTTCACCGTGAGCCAAGTGCCGTTGTCCGCGAACGTGAGCTGGACGCGCGGGAGCGCAAAGCGCGCCTCCGGGAACGGCCCCCACGTGTCGCCGCCGCAGGCTCCCTCGTGGAAGGCGAATCCGCCGAAGATCCGGGGACGAGCGGCCTCGGTCCCGGCGTGGACGTCGCCGGAGTCGAACAGGTCGGCGGCGGCGCTCCGGATCTCGGCGAACCGCTCCGGGCCGCTCGCGGTGAGGGTCGCGGCTGCCCCGCTCCCGAGGACGAGGGCGTCGTCCGGCGCGCTCCACGTCGTCCGCGGCGTCGAGAGGGCGTCGAAGGCGGCCGCGAACGGGGGCGCGTCGACCGCGGTCGTGCGGCTGACGAGGGGCGGAGCCGAGGTCGAACGCGCCCGTTCCATTAAGTAACGGTCGGCACTGCGGGCCCTTTATCCTGACTATCCCGGCGGTCGGCGCGGGCGACGGGCGCGCGGTCGCTCGCTCTAACGCCTACGGCGCGAAAGCGGACGCCGCCGTCAGCTGTACCGCTCTTCGTTCCACGGGTCGGCGGTGTCGCTGTAGCCGCGCTTCTCCCAGTAGCCGAGCTCCTTCTCCGTGAGGAACTCCACTCCCGAGACCCATTTGGCGCCCTTGTACGCGTACTTGTGGGGGGTGACGACCCTGATCGGTCCCCCGTGGTCGGCCGGGAGGTCGTCGCCGTCGTAGCCGTACGCGAACAGGACGCCGTCTCGAGCGCACTCGTCGAGCGAGAGGTTCGTGGTGTAGCCGTCGAGCGCGTGGAAGAGGACGTGTTCGACGTCGTCGCGGACCCCGGCGTGGTCGACGATTTCGGCGAACTCGACGCCGGTGAACGCGCAGTCGAACTTACTCCACCCCGTCACGCAGTGGAAGTCCTGTCGCTGGGTGACGGCCGGGAGGTCGCGGAACTCGGACAGCGAGAGATCGAGGGGGTCGTCGACGGCGCCCCACACCTCGAAGGCGAACGTCTCGGGGTCCCACGAGGGCGTTCCGCTCTTCGAGAGCACCGGGAAGCGGTCGGTCTCGCGCTGGCCCGGAGGGAGTCGGTCGTCGCCGTACTCGCGGTAGAGCCCCGTGAGGTCCTGAACGTCGCCGTCGGCCTCGGTCGCGGCGTCCGTGCCGCCGGATCCACTCATACGCCGGCGTAGGCGTCGCGCCCACCTATGCGTATCGCTCCGCGTCGGTTGCAGAACCCGGGTCGACCCCAGTCACACCCCGGAAAACGACGCCGACGGCGACGTTCAGGACCTCACGGGGCTCTACCGCGAGTACGGCGACGACCGACTCCCTCCGGGCCAGCGCGAGACCGACCGCTTCCCGGTGCTCTCGAAGAGCGGAACGCCCTCG
>NZ_NHOX01000005.1:0-33316 GCF_002252745.1 Halorubrum sp. Ib24
CCCGGTATGAGCGTTCGCGAGGAGTTCGATCAGTGGGCGACGTCGGGGAAGGACCGCGGGATGGAGGACAGACACTGGCACACCGCCAAGCACGTGCTCGCGCGGATGCCGGTCGAGGCGGGCGACGCCGTCCTCGATCTGGGCACCGGCTCCGGCTACGCGCTCCGCGCGCTCCGCGAGCGCGGCATCGGCCGCGGCTTCGGGCTCGACGGCGCACCGGAAATGGTCCGCAACGCCCGGAGCTACACCGACGACGACGCCGTGGGCTTCCTCGTCGGCGACTTCGACGCGCTGCCGTTCGCCGACGACTCGCTCGATCACGTCTTCTCGATGGAGGCGTTCTACTACGCGGCCGACCCGCGCAACACGCTCCGGGAGATCCGACGCGTGCTGAAGCCCGGGGGCACCTTCTACTGCGCCGTCAACTACTTCGCGGAGAGCGAATCGACCCACGCGTGGCAGGACAACATCGCGGTGGAGATGACCCTGTGGAGCCGCGAGGAGTACCGCGAGGCGTTCCGCGACGTCGGGCTGTACGTCGCCGAACAGGACAACGTCCCCGACCGAGAGATCGAGATCCCGGACGCGACCGAGTTCCCCACCGACGACTGGGACTCCCGCGAGGCGATGGTCGACCGCTACCGGACGTGGGGGACGCTGTTGACGGTCGGCGTCGCGCCCTGAATCGGTCGTCTTTTTATATATGGTCGATCGCGGATCGGAGGTGAACACCTCCAAAGCCCCAGCCGCTCGGTTATACGCAGTTGCTGACGGATCGGAGGCGAACACCTCCAAAGCCCCAGCCGCTCGGTTATACGCAGTTGCTGACGGATCGGAGGCGAACACCTTCAAAGCCCCAGCCGCGAGGCGGGCGCACGCTCGCTGCGGTCCTCGTCACTCGCTTCGCTCGCTCCTGTGGTCCTTACTTCGCCTGCGCCCGCCTCGCGGCTGCCCCTTTGAGTCCCGCCCCGCACCGCATCCGCACCACAGGCCTCCCCAGCCTCGTCGGTCGCCCGTCGTTTCGCTCCGGGCGACCGACTCCAGCGAGGGACCGAAGGTCCCTCTGGCAGCCGGCGCTCCGCGCCGGCGACCTCGCGCGGCGCCGGTTCGCGGCCTGAGGGCCGCTCACGGGCGCGCGCCGACGGCCGTCCGTTTATAAACGCCCGCCCGAACCCGCCGATCCCTTTTAACTGTGCGAACCGTTGGCACGGACGATCTCCGATGGAACTCCGCTGCGAGGGCTGCGCCGGCTGCTGCGTCGACTGGCGGCCGCTCGATCGCGACGCGGCCGGCTCCGACCGCGCTGGCGACCGCGACCCGCTCGACGACACGTACGACCTCGTCCCGCTCACCCGCGACGAGGTCGCCGCCTTCCTCGACGACGGCCTCGGCGACGTCCTCGTCCCCCGGCTCTTCGAACCCGCCGAGCGCGACGCGAGCGTCTCGATCGACGGCGTCGAGGTGGCCGCCGCCCGGGACCGGCCAGTCTTCGTGGTCGGTCTCCGGAAGCCGCCGAAGCCGGTCGCACCGATCGGCACCGACGAGCCGCGCTGGCTCGACGCCTGCGTCTTCCTCGACCCCACGACGCTCCAGTGCCGGATCCACGACGACGACCGCTACCCCCCGACCTGCGCGACGTACCCGGGACACAACCTCGATCTCGGCGCCGAGACGGAGTGCGAGCGCGTCGAGGCCGCGGGCGGCGGCGACCGCCTCCTCGACGGCGAACCGCCGGACGACCTCCCCGCGCCCGCGTTCGGCCCGCAGGCCCTCGGGTCGGTCGTCTTCGGCTACCCCGACCCGGACGACCTCGACGGGGTGATCGACCGGCTCCGGACCGGTTCGCTCACCGCCGACGACCGCGCCCAGTTCGTCGGGGCCGCCGTCGGCTCGCGGCCGGGAGCGCTGTCGGTCGACCGCGACCGCATGGCCGAGGCTCGGGCCCGGGCGCGCGACGCCGACTCGTGGGCCGGCGGCGCGATTCGCGAGTGGACCGAACGCGCCGGCGCCGACGGCGACCGCGCCTCCCTCGACGCCGATTCCCGCGACCGACTGGTCCGCGAACTGGAGGACGACGCGGGCGCTCCCGGGACTCCCGGTTGGGACTGACGGGGACCGCCGAACCTCAGTCACGGAGAAGAGGAACGGGCGGCGCCGGAGGAGGGGAACGGGCGGCGCGTATCGCTTGCTCGCGCGCACACGCGCGAGGGTCTTATGCCGTTCGAAACCCTACCTATGACGTGAACGAACGACGACCCACGGAACCCGACGAACCGGTCGAGTACGACCGCGTGGACGTCTCCGTCCTCGTCGTCGGCGCCGGCGCGGCGGGGGCGAGGACCGCTATCGAACTGGCAGAGCGCGGGGTCGACGACGTCCTGGTACTCGGCAAGCGGGGCCACGGAGACGCCCACACGACGTGGGCGCGCGGCGGGATTAACGGCGCGCTCGGCACCCGGGACCCCGAGGACTCGCCGGCGATCCACGCCGCCGACACCCTCAACGAGGGCCACTTCGTCAACGACCCGGCGAAGGTCGAGACCGTGACCGAGCAGATGCCGGAGCGCCTCCGCGAGCTCGACGAGTGGGGGATGGAGTACTCGCGCACCGAGGACGGCGAGATCGACCAGCGGTTCTTCGGCGCCCAGTCGTTCCGCCGGACGGCGTTCGCCGGCGACCACACCGGCGAGTCGATGCTGAACGCGCTCGTCGACCGGGCGCAGGAGCTGTCGGTCCCCTACCGCGAGAACGTGATGATCACGAAGCTCGTCTCGGACGGTGACGCGGTGTACGGCGCCGTCGGCTTCGACATGGACACCGGCGAGTTCGTCCTGTTCAACGCGGGCACCGTCGTCCTCGCGGCCGGCGGCCACGCGGCGATCTACAACCGACACACCTCCCGGGACGACGAGAACAACGGCGACGGGGCGGCGCTGGCGTCCGACGCCGGCGCGTCGCTGATGGACATGGAGTTCATGCAGTTCCACCCGACCGGGATGGCCGTCGACGAGAGCGACTCCGAGTGGGAGCCGTGGAGCGGGCGACTCGTGACCGAGGCGGTCCGCGGCGAGGGAGGACGCCTGTTCAACGCCGAGGGCGAGCGCTTCATGGAGCGGTACTCGCCCGACCAGATGGAGCTGGACGCCGGCGACGTCGTCGCCCGGGCGATCGCCCGAGAGGTCGCCGAGGGACGCGGCACCGAGAACGGCGGCGTCTACCTCGACATCTCCCACCGCGACGCCGACTTCATCCGAGAGCGACTCCCGCGGATGTACGAGCGGTTCCACGACCTCGGCGTGGACATGGCGGCCGAGCCGGTCGAGGTGGCGCCGACCTCCCACTACGGGATGGGCGGCGTCGCCGTCGACGACGACGGCGAGACCGACATCGACGGGCTGTTCGCCATCGGCGAGACGATGGCGGGAGTCCACGGCGCGAACCGACTCGGCGGAAACTCGCTGGCCGAGACCGTCGCGTACGGCGTCGTCGCCGGCGAGCGGGTCGCCGACCGCGTCGACGGGCCGGGCGAGGTGCCCGACGACCTCCGCGAGGGACTCGTCGAGCCGCACCTCAGCGACCTGAGCGCACTGGCCTCCCGCGACGGGGAGCACGACGTGGACGCGGTGCTCGACGACCTGCGGGAGATGATGTGGAACCACGCCGGGATCCTGCGCGACGAGCCGTCGCTCCGCGAGGGGCTCGACCGACTCGAAGCCCTCCGCGAACGGGCCGCCGACATGCGCGTCGGCCCGGTCACGAGCGAGTCGTTCGAACTCGCCGTCGACGTTGGGTTCACTCTCGTCGCCGCCGAGGCGGTGCTCCGCGGCGCGCTCGAACGCGAGGAGTCCCGCGGCGCCCACTACCGCACCGACTACCCCGACGTCGACCCCGACTGGCGGCGGAACGTCTACTTCGACGCCGCCGACGTCGGCGGGATGACGCTCCGGACCGAACCGGTCGACGAGCCGAGCGAGGCCGTACAGGCCGCGCTCGACGAGGGCCACGAGCTGGACTACCACCAGCTGGAGTGAGGTCGGCCCCGTTTCCGCGCTACCCGCCCCGCTTCCGATACCACACGCGCTCGCCGACCGGCGACTCGCCGTCCTCGACGGGAAGCCGCCCCACGAAGAGGTCCCTGACCGCGAACGTGATCACGAGTTCGACGGACGCGTCGTCGCGCTCCGTTCCGCCCCCGTCGCGCTCCGTTCCGCCCCCGTCGCGGCTCTCCTCACTCTCCGCCGACGCCACCGGATGGACCGTCACGACGGCGTGCCCGTCGCGCTCGTCGATCGACTCGATCACTCCGACCGACCACCGGCCGACGTGGTGCGACGGCTCTCGGGCGTGGACGCGGTCGTGGTTCACTGCGCTCCCCCCTCGACGCGCCGCCCCGCGAGCGCCGCCTCGCAGGTGCACTCGACCTCGCACTTCGGGCACTCGGCGGCGGGCCGGTCGATCGGCTCGCGGTGGACCGCCTCGTAGCCGTGGCGGTCGAACAGCTTCTCCGGGGAGTCGGCGCCGCCGTGGTACCACGAGTCCGCGACGAGCACGTCGACTCCGCGCTCGGCGCCGATCCCGTGCAGGCGTCCGAGGAGCCGACTCCCGATCCCGCGTCCGGTGGCCCCGTCCCGGACGTACCCCATCTCGAGGTGACCGTACCGGTCGGCGGCGGGGATCAGGTCGGGGTCGTCGAAGAAGTACATCTCGTCGGCGACGGCGCCCGGATCCGCGAACTCGCGGAGCGCCATCACCCCGAGGATCGGTCCGTCGGCGTCGCCGCCGTCGTCCGGTCCCGCGTCGTCGTCCGGTCCCGCGCCGCCCTCCACCGCGACCAGCACGTGGTACGTCGGGTCGCCGATCCCGAGGTCGACGCCGTAGGAGCTCCCCTCGCTGAAGTGCTCGGTGATGAGCGCCTCCACCTCGTCGGCGTCGCCCGGCCGCGGGTCTCGGATCGCGATCTCGTCCATTCCCCGAGGGTACGCTCTCGGCCGACAAGAGCGGCGCGGTGGGCCGACCCCGGCGAGCCGAACGCCGGGCCTATCCGACCGCTCCCGGCCGCCTATCCGACCGCTCCCGGCCGCCTATCCGACCGCTCCCGGCCGCCAGACGCCCTGCCGCCGGTCGAGCCACGCGACGACGACCACGTGCGGGAGCGTCATGGCCGCGATGGCGACGAGCGACACGGCGAGCAGGTCGCCCGGAGCGGCGACGCCGGCGGGGACCGAGAGCCCGACCGCGGCGACCACGAGGAACCCGCCGAGGGTGAGCGGCGCGGCGTCGCGCCCGAACCGCGCGAGGGCGCCGGGGAGGTCGCCGTCGCCGAGCGCGGTCGCCGCCCGCTCGTCAACGAGGATCAGCCGGCCGACGTGGCGGAGGCCGTGCCAGAGCGCGAAGTACACGCCGATCGCGAACACGGGCGCGGCGAGCAGGAACCACGCCCACAGCGCCGCCACCTCCCCGGCGTCGCGGAGCCACCCCCGTCGCGAGGCGCCCGCCCGGACCCGCCGGTAGCCCAGTCCGATCGACAGGACCGTCGCCGCGATCATGAACGCGCCGACGGCCAGCCGGGTCGCCGGAACGAACACGGGCTCGACCGCGGCGGCGGCCGCGCTCGCGTCGACGACGAACAGCCCGACGATCCACTCGGCGACCAGCCGGTACTCGCCCGGATGCGCGAGCAGCGGGACGCCCATCGGGAGCCCGCCGCGGACGACGAGGGCCAGCCAGCGCTCGGCCGACGTCGGCAGGTGGTCGACGCCCGCGACGACGAGCGCCGCGACGTCGCCCTGCCCCCAGTGGAGCCACGTGAGCGCGATGAACCCGACGAAGGCGGCCACGGGAGCGAGGAAGAACGCCGCGACGACCGCCCCGCCGAGGACCGCGTACGCGACGGAGACGACCGCGACCGACCGCCGGAGCGAGACGTCCGTCGCCGCGCGCAGCGGAACGAGGTGGTCGACCGCGCCGTGGGCCATCCCGACGGCGAGCGTCCCCAGCGCGAACGTCGCGACACCCACCTCCACCGGAAACAGGGGGGTCACGGCGCCGACTGGGAGCAGCGCCGCGAGCGCTAGCGCGGGGTACAGCGCGAACCACCGATCGACCGCCGACCGGGCGTCATCGTCGCTCTCGACCGCCGTCGCCTCGCGGCGCGCCGCCGCGCCCGCCGCGGATTCAGTCATTGACGGGGTCGGGGGACTCCGGGTCCGGTTCGGGCGGTTCGGGCGTCGGGTCGAACGCGTCCGCCGCCGACTCGGTCGGCCGGCCGCGCCGGTCGTTCCAGTCGAGCACCCACTCGAACAGCACGAGCCCGTTCACCGTCATCACGCCGGCCGAGGCGAAGAAGAGCATCTCCTCGATCGGGAGTCCGAGGACCGCGACCCCGGTCGTCAGCTCGGCGGAGAGCTGCCACGTCCCCATCGCGATCGCGATCCGGTCGGCGATCCAGAAGTACGCCGCGGGGATCAGCGTCGCCGCGAGCCACATCCGCGGCGTCCGGATCAGGTACCCGCCCCCCACCGCCCACTGCAGCGCGAAGACGGGGCCCACCCACGCGATCAGCCCGCCGAGGTAGAGGTACGAGGGGTCGAGCGTCACGAGCCAGAGCCCGCCGGCGACCATCGCGACGCCGGCGACCACGCCGGCGATCCGCGGGCCCCGATCGTAGTCGCCCTCGCGGAACGTGGGGTCGAACCCGATCAGGTGGAGCGCGAACGCGGTGACGACGGTCTGGATGGCGAAGAACAGGTACTCGCCGAGCGGGATCGACAGCGCCCGGACGAGCACCGCCCCGTCGGCGTACCACCACGCCCCCCGTCGGATCATGTAGCTGATCCACGGCGTCGTGTACACGTACGCGATCGCGACGAGGATCGCGATCCCGGCGGTCGCGCGTCGCCGGCGGACGACGTCGTACCGCGGCGCGAGGTACCACAGCGCCGCGACGACGGGAAGGCTGAAGACGAGATGGAACTGGAGGTACGTCAGCGTCGGAAGCATCCGATCACCCCACCGGCGCCGTTCATGCGATCACGTTCGCTCCGTCGCTTATTAAGGCTCAGTCCAAACAGTGTGGTCGCCCCCGACGATCGTCGAGAGTGAGATCGGCGGTCGTCGGGATTTCGTCCGGCGATCATCGTGATCTCGTCCGGCGATCGTCGGGATTCCGTCCGGCGGTCGTCGGCGCTACGCCTCGGCCGACAGCACGCCGTACCCCTCCAGCACCTTCCCGAGCCGGAACATGGAGGCGACGACGGCGTCGCAGACGGGGCGCACCGCGTCCTTCGGCACGAAGCCGACCGCGAGCCCGGCGACCTCCAGCATCGGGAGGTCGTTCGCGCCGTCGCCGACCGCGACCGTCTCCGCCATCGCGAAGCCGAGGTCGTCGGCCAACTCGGCCAGCGCGTCGTCCTTCGTCCCCTCGATGAGCGGTCCCTCGGCCTCGCCGGTGAGCTTCCCGCCGGCCGTCGGGAGGCGGTTGGCGACGATCGTGTCGGCCTCGACCCCCGCCTTCGCGAGCGCGCGCTCGACGCCGCGCTCGAACCCGCCCGTGAGCACCGCGACGTGGTGCCCCTCGGCCTGCAGCCGCTCGATCAGCTCCCCGGCGCCCGGCCGGAGCGCCACCTCGTCGAACGCGGCCGCGACCGCCTCGTCGTCGAGCCCGCCGAGCAGCTCCGCCCGTCGGTAGAGGCTCTCGGCGTAGCTGAGCTCGTCGTTCATCGCTCGCTCGGTTATCTCGGTCACCTCGTCGGCGACGCCCGCGCGCTCGGCGAGCAGGACCGTCATCTCGGAGTCGGAGAGCGTGCCGTCGAAGTCGAACGCGATGAGGCTCATGGACTCCGTTCGGCGCGGAGGGGTTTTGAAGCACCTGATCGCGCAACGGACCCCGCACGGCGGGGCCGGCTCGCCCCGCCGCGCCCTCGGTGGCCTTTTTGCCGGTCGGGGTCGTCCCCACCGTCATGGATCGAACCGACGCTGACCGCGCCGACGTCGACGTCGACGACCTCTTGAAGGTGATCTTGGGACTTGCTATCGTATGGCTTCTCCTGGAGATCCTCGGCGCCGTGCTGGAGATCACGTTCGTCCTCCTCGACGCGCTCCCGACGCTGATCGTCCTCGCCATCGTCGTCCTGATCGCCTTACGGCTCACCGACCGGATCTGAGTCGTGTTCAGCCTGAACGTCCCGCTCCCGCCCGCGGTCGGCGATCTCGCGGCCGATCTCCACCCGAAACTGTCGGGGTTCGACCGCGTGCGCGACCGGCACACCCTCGTCTGCAAGCGACTCGGGGTCGACAACGTCCCGGACCGCGTCGCGAGCGCGGCCCGTCCCGGACCCGAGGACGTCGGTTCCGCCGCCGAACCGAGCCCCCCGAAGCCCGACGCGCTCGAGGCGCTCCGGGGGGACCTCCGACCCCTGCTGTCGGGAACCGACCCGTTCGAGGTGGCCGCGACCGGGATCGACGTCTTCGACGCGCCGGCGTCCGGCTCGCGGCCGGTGGTGTACCTCGCCGTCGAGAGCGAGGTCCTCGTGCGGCTTCATCAGCGACTCTGCGCCGCCTACGGCGCGATCGAGGGGATCGAAGGCGACGACTTCGTCCCGCACGTCACCCTGGCGCGCGGCGGAAACCCCGCTCCGGGCGTCGTGGCCGACCTCGTGGGCGCGGCGGTCGACCCGATCCGGTGGCGCGTCCACGCGCTCGACCTGTACGACCCCGAGTTCCGCGAGGTCGCCGCGACTATCGATTTATAAATGGGTGGCCGGGACTCGGCGGTGAACCGTTTCGAATTCCCGGCCGCTCGGCGAGACGCTGTCGCCTGCGCTTCGTCGGTGATCACGTCCAAAGCCCCAGCCACCACGTCCAAAGCCCCAGCCGTGAGGCGGGCACACGCTCGCTGTGCTCCTCACTCGGTCGCTGACGCTCCCTCGTTGCGGTGCTTCCGTCGCCTGTGCCCGCCTCACGGCTGCCCCTTTGAGCCCCGTCCCGCACGGCGACCGCACCTCACTCCTCCCCAGCCTCGTCGCTCACTTCGTTCGCGACTCCCTCGCGCGTGCACCTCGCGCCCGTCGGGCGCTCGGCGGCACGCGCCGCCGCTATCGGTTCATAAATAGCACGTCGCCGTCGGCGGTCACTCTCGCCGCCCGCTCTGCTTATCGCCCCCGTCGCGCTCGCTCGGCTCGTCGACCGCGTGGTGCGGTCCGACGGGGCCGTGCGTCGGGCAGACGCCGGCGATGGGAGTCGCGTTGAGACAGCAGGCGCGCTGCTGACTCGCGATGACGCCCTGCGAGAGGGACTCACCGCAGCGCCGGCAGTACGACGCGGTCCCGTCGTCGGCCATCCCTACCGCTCGCGAATGCGCATCGGCACCGGGTGGTTCGGGTGCATCGTCAGCGAGCCGCGCAGCGAGAGTTCGGGCCCCTCGTACTCCAGGTCGTACTGCGAGCAGACCTCCGCGAGGATCAGCTTCGCCTCCAGCAGCGAGAACGCCTTCCCGATGCAGTGGCGCGGGCCGCCGCCGAACGGGAAGTACGCGAACCGGGGGCGTTGGCTCCGGCGCTCGGGGGCCCATCGACTCGGGTCGAACGTCTCGGGGTCGTCGTACCAGCGCGGCGACCGGTGGATCACCCACTGCGACAGCATGAGCGCCGAGCCCTCCGGGATCCGGTACCCACCGATCTTCACGTCGAGCTTCGGCTCGCGGAACAGGGTGTAGACGGGCGGGTACAGCCGCATCGATTCGTTGAGCACGCGCTCGGTGTACTTCATGTCGCGGGCGTCGGCGGCGGTCGGGGCGCCGTCGGCGGTCGCCGCCCGGGCCTCGCCGGCCACGCGCTCGCGGGCCTCGGGGTGATTCGAGAGCAGGTAGAACGTGTACGTCAGCGCGAGCGCCGTCGTGTCGTGACCGGCGAGCAGCATCGTCACCAGCTCGTCGCGGAGGTTCTTGTCGGTCTGCTCGCCGCGGTCCCGGGCGCGCAACAGGACGGAGAGCAGGTCCATCGGCAGGTCGCCGTCGCCGTCGCCGGCGGGGCCGCGCACCGCGACGCCCTCGGGACCGGCCGGGTCGACGCTCGGGTCGCGCTCGGTCCCGCGCCGGCGCTCCACGATCCCGTCGATCACGGATTCGAGGGTGCCGATGGCGTCGTCGAACTCGCGGTTCTCGCGGGTCGGCACCCAGTTCGGGATCAGGAAGCGGCGCGGGTCGGGCTCGAACCGCGCGCCGAGCGGCTCCAGCTTCTCTTGGACGGTCTTCACCTCCTCGTCGGTGATGTCGGCGCCGAACATCGCCGAGACGATGATCTTGACGGTGAGGCGGGCGACCTCGAGCTGGATGTCGACCACGTCGCCGTCGTTCCAGTCCGCGAGTTGCGACTCGGTGTGGCCGACCATCGTCCCCGCGAGCGCCCCGATCCGCCGGTTGTGGAACGAGGGGTTCGCCAGCTTCCGCTGGCGCTGCCACGCCTCGCCCTCGCTCATGAGGAGACCGTCCCCGAGCAGGGTGTCCATGGCGTCGTCGCCGAACTGCGGCTTCCGGTAGCGCTCGGCCTCGGAGACGAGGACGCGCTCGATGTCGGCGGGGTTCGTCAGGAGGTAGGTCTCGCGCGGGCCGAGGTCGAAGCGAACGACGTCGCCGTAGCTGTCGGCGCAGGCGCGCATGAACGAGAACGGGTCGTCGGCGTACTGGCGACCGTTGCCGAAGACGGGGTCGCCGATGGGTCCGGGCGGCGTGACGGACATACGAGAAACAGGGTCTCTGCGAGGTTAAACGTTCGGCGGCGGGGCGGCGGCGGCGACGCCGCGGGGGGACGGACGCGGCGCCACGTGGGAATTTGTCGGGCGCTACGAGCGGGTCCGGCAGGCGCTACTCGGACCGCTCTCGATCCCGCTCCTCTCGCCTCTCATGCCTCGCGTCCAGGCGCTCGACGCGGGCGATCAGCTCGTCGACGGCGACCTCCTGGTCGTCGGTCGCCTCGACGATGCGCTCGGTCGCGTCCTCGGTCCGGTCGGAGCGCTCGCGGACCGCCTCCAGCGACGACGTGAGCTCCTCGACGGTCGCGGCCTGGTCGTCCGTCGTCCGGGCGACCTCGGCGACGCCCGCGGCCGCCTCGTCGACCGCGTCGGCGATCTCCTCCAGCGAGTCGAGCACGGTCTCGATCTCGGTGCCGGCGTCCTCGATGCGGTCGTGCGAGCGCTCGACGGCGGTGCTCGTCTCGTCGGACTGCGCCTGGAGCTCCGCGAGGCTCTCCGTGATCTCCTCGGTGTAGCCGCGCGTCTCGTCGGCGAGCTTCTTGACCTCCTCGGCGACGACCGCGAAGCCGTCGCCGCCCTCGCCGGCGCGGGCGGCCTCGATGTTGGCGTTGAGCGCCAGCAGGTTCGTCTGCTCGGCGACGTCGGAGATGACCTCGATGACCTCCTCGATGTCGTCCATGCGCTCCGAGAGCGCGCCGACGCTCTCGACGAGCTCGTCGCCGACCTCGACGACGTCCTGAGTCGCCTCGCGGGCGTCCTCGCTGGCGTCGAGCCCCTCGTCCGCGGCCTCGCTGGCGGCGATCGCGGCGGAGTCGACCTGATCGGCGGTGGCGGCGACCTCCTCCATGCCGGCGGAGAACGACTGCATCTCGGAGACGCTCTCCTCTAGCAGCTCGTTCTGCTCGTCGACGTTCTCGGCGATGTCGCCGGCGGCCCCGCTCGCCTCTTGGACCGTCTCGTCGATCTGTCGCGCCTGCTCGTGGACGCTCTCGGAGAGGCTCTGGAGGTTCTCGGCCATCCCGTTGACGACGCCGATGACGGCCAGCAGCTCCTCGCTCAGGATCTCGCACTCCTCGTGTCGGACGGCGCGGGCGTCGAGGTTCCCCTCGCCGATCGCCTCCGCCGTCTCGCGAACCTCCTTCACCAGCGTTTCGGTCGCGTTCCGCTGGTTGACGTTCTCCGTCCGGTCGATGACGACTTCGGTGACGCCGACGACTTCCTCGCCCTCGTACAGCGGCGTCGCCGTGAACTCGATGTGCTTCTCGTCGCCGTGGCGGTCGACCATCGTGCTGGTGTCGCGGTAGCGGGTCTGCGCCGAGTCGCACCGCTCGACGCCGTACGCCTCGTCGGAGGTCTCCGGCGCGTCGAGCACTTTGTCGGCCAGCGTGTCGGCCCGCCGCCCGTCGGGATAGAACAGCTCCGAGACGTGGCCGTGACCGATCGCGTCCTCGCGCGCTTTCCCGGTGAGCGACGCGATGGACTCGTTCCACTCGGCGACGTTGCCGTCGGCGTCGAGGATGAACGTCGGCACGCCGGTGGCGTTGAACACCTGCTCGAAGCCGGCCCTGGACAGCGTCTCGGCGCGGTCGGTGCCCGCTTCGTCCACGATCCCTGGAGCCGTGCCGTCGGCTCCGCTCGGTCTCCCGTCGTCGGCCCCGTCGTCGACGACGACCCCGCCGTCCGGGACCGACCGCGAGTCCCGGTCCCGCCCGAACACCCGTCGGAGTAGCCCGCTGACTCCCGTCATATCTATGTCGCCCTCTCCCAAGCGCCAGCATAAACGGTTCCCCCCGTTATTCACGTGTGATAATCATCTGGTCCTCTAGATGAAAGGAGCGCCGTCGGCCTTCGCCTTCGCTCCCCCGACGCAATTGCTCCCTCCGGTGCGATCGCTCTCCTAGCACGATCGCTCCCCTCCCCGCCCGTAGCGTTCAAACGCGTCCGGCGGCTACCCGGATCCGATGGACGCCGACGCCGTGCGCGAGCGGGCCGCGGACCTCCCGACCGAGCCCGGCGTCTACCAGTTCCGGGCGGGGGAGACGACGCTGTACGTCGGCAAGGCGGTCGACCTCCGGGACCGAGTGCGGTCGTACGCCGACCCGCGCTCGGGGCGTATCAGGGGGATGGTCGCGCGCGCCGACCGGATCGAGTTCGCGGTCACCGACACCGAGACGCAGGCGCTGCTGCTGGAGGCCAACCTCATCAAGCGGCTCCAGCCGCGGTTCAACGTCCGGCTGAAAGACGACAAGTCGTACCCGCTGATCGCGCTCACCGACCACCCCGTCCCCCGGATCGAAGTCACCCGCGACCCGGAGGAAGGAGCGATCGCGTACGGCCCGTTCACGGAC
This sequence comes from Halorubrum sp. Ib24, assembly GCF_002252745.1. Taxonomy (NCBI): domain Archaea; kingdom Methanobacteriati; phylum Methanobacteriota; class Halobacteria; order Halobacteriales; family Haloferacaceae; genus Halorubrum; species Halorubrum sp. Ib24. The sequence continues at coordinate 13,095 of NZ_NHOX01000005.1, forward strand.
AAGGGCCGCGTCGAGACCGTGGTGAAGGCGGTCCGCGACGAGTACCGGCTCCGCGGCTGCTCGGATCACAAGTACGCGAACCGCGACCGCCCCTGCCTCGACTACGAGATGGGGATCTGCTCGGCCCCCTGCACCGGCGAGATCGACCCCGCGAGCTACGCCGAGGACGTGGCCGCGGTCCACCGCTTTCTGGAGGGCGAGACCGGCGCCCTCGCCGACCCCCTGCGCCGGCGGATGGAGAGCGCCGCCGAGCACGCCGAGTTCGAGCGCGCCGCCAACCTCCGCGACCGGCTCGAAGCGGTCGAGGCGTTCCACGGCGAGGGCGGCGAGGCCGTCAGCGACCGGTCCGACGACCGCACCGTCCGACGTGCTCCGGCCGCGGTCGAGGGCGACGTCGCCCGCGTCGCCGGTCCCACAGCGAGCCGGGACAGCTGGTCGACCGGAGGCCGCCCACCGTTTGGTACGCGGCAAGGGTGGGGGAGGGGGCAGGACGGGGGACCGACGCGACCCGGCCCGCCCAGCCGACCGACGCCCACACCCCCGGCGGTGCTGTCCGCGTTCCTGGACGCAGTATCACGCGGCGCGCGGTTGGACCCGTCCTCTTGGGAGCGCCCGTCCGACCCGGACGTGGTCGACTGGCTGGAGGCCGAGGGGGTCTCGGTCCGGGTGCCCGGCGCGGGCCGAGAGGCGAAGCTCGTCGAGCTCGCGCTGAAGAACGCCCGGAAGCGCGGCGGCGGCGACGACCCCGTCGGCGCGCTCGGCGAGCGGCTCGGGGTCGACCGCCCCGCCCGGATCGAGGGGTTCGACGTGAGCCACGCACAGGGGACCGCGGTGGTCGGCTCCGACGTCTGCTTCGTCGACGGGAGCGCCGAGACCGCCGACTACCGCCGGAAGAAGCTCACCGACCGCAACGACGACTACGCGAACATGCGCGAGCTGATCCGGTGGCGCGCCGAGCGCGCGATCGAGGGCCGAGACGACCGCCCCGACCCCGACCTGCTCCTCGTCGACGGCGGCGAGGGCCAACTCGGCGCCGCCCGCGACGCGCTCGCGGAGACGGGCTGGGACGTGCCCGCGGTCGCGCTCGCGAAGGCCGAGGAGCTGGTCGTCACCCCGACCGGGACCCGGCGCTGGGACGACGACGCCCCGGAGCTCCACCTGCTCCAGCGCGTGCGCGACGAGGCGCACCGCTTCGCCGTCTCTTACCACCAGACCGTCCGCGACGAGGTGAAGACGGTCCTCGACGACGTGCCCGGCGTCGGGCCCGAGACCCGCCGCCGGCTCCTCCGGCGGTTCGGATCGGTCGAGAGCGTGCGCGAGGCGTCCGCCGCCGACCTCACGGACGTCGACGGCATCGGTGAGGCGACGGCCGAGACGCTCCGCGAGCGCCTCTGAAAAACGGTGCGGCGGGCGGGCGCTTCGCGTCGAAGCCGCTCGATTCCTCTACGACTTGCGACCGCTATCGGAAACGGAGGCGCGAAAAATCAGGAGCGGAGCCACGCCAGCAGGCGGGCCGCCGGACTGGTCGCCGCCTCGAGATCCTCGGGTCGCGGGTTGTCTTTCAGCCGTTCGGGGCCTCGTTCGAGATTCGACGTACTATTTCTCATTGTGCTGGAAAATTATGGCCGTATATGGAAAGATTCTCGAAATCCTGACGTATTCTCTCAAAAAATACGTTATATATCGATTTAATTATCACCATCTTTGCCGGTCAGACGTGCGGTAGACGGAGCCCAGCGGAGACGGAGCCGGGGCGTGTGACCGCTACGGGGCCCGTCTCGGCGTCGACGAGCGTCTACTCGGCGCGGCTGGCGAACCTAGTCATCGGCGGAGGGGTCCGACGAAGCCGTTCGTCGGCGATCCCTCGTCACGCCCCGTCGATCAGGTGGGCGTCCTCGCGGTCGAAGCCGACGACGACCTCCCCGGAGAGGGGGTCTCGCGTCCGGAGGACGAGGTCGCGACCGCCCCAGTCGAGGGTGACCCGAGTCGTCTCGCCGAGGAACTCCGCGCTGGCGACCGTCGTCCGAATCCGGTTCTCGCCGCCGTCTATCCGGAGGTACTCCGGACGGACGCAGAAGGCGAGACGGTCGCCGACGGCGACGTCGGCGGCGCCGTCGAGCGCGACGCGGAGCGTCTCGCCCCCGGCGTCGACGGCGGCGGTGCGGGTGACTCCATCGCTCGTCTCGTTTCCGTTGCTCGTCTCGTTTCCGTTGCTCGTCTCGTCTCCGTCCTCCCCGGTGACTCGGTCCTCGACGTCGACGACCCGCCCCGCGAACACGTTGTTGTCGCCGACGAACTCGGCGACGAACCGGGTCGCCGGCTCGCGGTACACCGTCCGCGGGGGCGCGACCTGCTCGGGCGTCCCGCCGCGCATCACCGCGACGCGGTCGGAGATCGCCAGCGCCTCCTCCTGGTCGTGGGTGACGTAGACGGTCGTAATCGAGAGCTCGGACTGGATCCGCCGGACCTGCACCCGGAGCCGCTCGCGGAGCTGCGCGTCGAGCGCGCTCATCGGCTCGTCTAAGAGGAGGAGGTCGGGACCGGGCGCGAGCGCCCGCGCCATCGCGACGCGCTGCTGTTGGCCCCCGGAGAGGCTCTCCGGCTCGCGGTCGGCGGCGTCCGGGAGGTCGACCAGTTCGAGCAGCTCCGCGACGCGCTCGTCGCGGGTGACCCCCTCGGGCGGGTCGGCGAAGTTGAGCCCGTATCCGACGTTCTCGCCGACGGTCATGTGCGGGAACAGCGCGTAGTTCTGGAAGACGACCCCCACGTCGCGGTCCTCGGGCGGCACCCCGGCGACCGACTCGCCGAAGAAGCGGACGGTCCCCGCGGTCGGCTCCTCGAACCCCGCGATCAGCCGGAGGCTCGTCGTCTTCCCGCAGCCGGAGGGGCCGACCAGCGTGAAGAACTCCCCCTCGCGCACCCGGAGGCTCACGTCGTCGACGGCGGCCGTGTCGCCGTAGCGCTTCGTCACGCCGTCGAGTTCGACCGCGGGCGGGGCGTCGACGGACGCGGCGGCAGGCGGGGCATCGGCGGGCTCGGCGGACGCGGCGGCGTCGGTTGCCGCCTCCTCAAAGTCCACGGTGCTCACCCCCGAGTCGCTCGATCACGACGAAGCTGAGCCCGGTGACGACGAGGAGGACGACGCCCATCGCGGTCGCCGGTCCGAGCCGACGCCCGATGAACCGCTCGATCGCGACCGGCATCGTGTACGCGTCCGCGCCGGTCGCGAGCACCACCGTCGCCGTGAACTCGCCGATCGAGACCGCGAACGCGAACGCCGCGCCGGCGACCACCCCGGGCCAGACGAGCGGGAGCTCCACGTCGCGGATCACCCGCGCCCGCGACGCGCCGAGCGCCCGCGCCGACTCGATCAGCGAGCGGTCCAACCCCTCCAGCCCGGGCGCGACCGTCCGGACGACGAAGGGGTAGCCGGCGACCGCGTGCGCGACGACGATGGCGACGGCGCCGGTCGCCGCGATCCGCCACCCGGCGACCTCGACGCCGAAGACGAGTCCCCGGAGGAGTCCGAGGCCGACGACGATTCCGGAGACGGCGAGCGGGGCCATCGCGGCCGCGTCGACCAGCTTCCGCCCGCGGTACCGCCGCGTCGTCAGCACGGCGACGACGACCCCCATCGGGAGGGCCATCAGCGTCGCCGCCGACGCGAACGCGAGCGAGTTGCGGATCGCGGGCCACGGCCGCACCTGAAACGCCGCGCCCGTCCGCTGGCGGTCGACGAGGAACCGGTAGTGCTCCAGCGTGAGCGCGCCGTCGCCCCCCGTGACGCTCGCGAGGACCATCGAGCCGATCGGGGCGAGGAAGAGCACCGCCGCGACGACCGCGTAGGCGGCGAGGCCGACGCGGGGCAGGACCTCCCGCGCGGACGGCGCCGCCGGGAGCAGGGGTCTGCGCGGGAGCGGGCGGGCGCCCCGCGCGTTGACCGTGTTGCGCGCCTCGTAGCGGAGGTACGCGAGCAGCACGCCGAGCGAGATGACCAGTTCCACGATCGCCAGCGCGGCCGCCTCGGCGTAGCTCAGATCGCGGACGAGTCGGTAGACGAACACCTCGACGGTCGCCAGCTGGAAGCCGCCGAGCGCGAGCACGATGGGGAAGGTGCCGAACGTGAACACGAAGGTGAGCGCCGCGCCCGTCAGGACCGCCGGGTACACCTGCGGCGCGACCACGTCGAGGAACGCCCGGGCGGGCCCCGCGCCGAGGCTCCGAGCGGTCTCGACCGCGCGCGCGTCGACCGACTCCCACGCCGCGGTCGTCACCCGGGCGACGAGCGGCGCGTTGTAGAAGGCGTGGGCGATCACGATCGCCTGCAGCGAGAACATGAGGTCGACGGGCGGGAGCCCGAGCGCCGACAGGACGGCGTTCAGGGTCCCGTTGGTGCCGAACGTGGCGACGAAGCCGACCGCTACCATGATCGAGGGGAGGACGAACGGGACGATCGTCAGCGACCGGAGCGTCCGGCGGCCGGGGAACTCGAAGCGCGCGAGCAGGTACGCCGCGGGGAGCCCCAGCGCGACGCTGGCGACCGTCGACAGGGCGGCCTGGTACGCGGTGAAGCCGACGATCCCGAGCCGGCGGTCCGGTCCGAGGAGCGCGCGGGCGACCGCGATCGGGGACTCGCCCGCGAACAGTCGGGCGAGCTCGCCGAAATAGAAGGGGTCGCGCACCAGCTCGGCGAACACCGCGAGCGTGGCGACGCCGTCGACGACGACCGCCTCGATCAGGACCGTCCCGACCGGGTAGTAGAAGGCGACGACGAGCGTGAGGCTCGTCACGACCGCGAGCGCGGTCAGCAGGCGCCCTTCGAGCCGGTCGCGGAGCGACCGGACGCGACGGCGACTCGGGCCGGCGTCGGGGGTCGAGGCCTCTCCGGCGCCGCTGCGGCGGTCGGTCACGCCGGTCTCAGTTCCCGGCGTACTGTCGCTCCCAGGCGTCGATCCACTCACTGACCGAGCCTTGGAGCTCGTCGTACGTGAACGTCACCGGTTCGGCCGGCTCCTGGGCGAGCTCGGCGTAGTCGTCCGGGAGCGTCGCGGTGTCGGTCGCGGGGAAGGCGACGTTGCGCTGGGCGATCTGCCCCTGCACGTCCGGCTCCAGCATGAACGACATGAACTCGCGGGCGAGCGCCGGCTCGTCGGCGTCGGCGAAGACGGCCATCCCCTCGGGGGTCGCGTACGCCTGATCGTTCAAAAAGCGGATCTGGTGTTCCTCCAGGTTCGCTCCCTCCATGTCAGCGAACACCTGGTCGGTCGAGTAGGAGACGACGATCGGTGCCTCGCCGTTGCTCCAGGCGGTGTACGCGTCGTCCCACGAGCCGAGCACGCGGACGTCGTTCGCTTGGAGGTCCGCCCAGTAGTCGAGGTAGTCGTAGTCGGGGTCGCCGTCGCCGCCCTCGACGGCCTCGTCGTCGCCGTCGCTCGCGACGCCGCCGTCGCCGAAGCGGTGGATCGTGTGCAGCAGGAACGAGCGCCCCGTCGAGGAGCCGCCGGGGTTCTGCGCGATGAGCGCCCCGCTGTGCTCGTCGGCGAGCAGCCCGTCGAACGTCTCCGGGGCCTCGACCGCTGTGCCGTCGTAGACGAGGCTCACGTAGCCGGTGTCGAAGGGAACGGCCCGGTCGAACGGGTCGAAGAGGAGCCCGTCGCGGACGTCGCCGAACCCGCCCACCTCGCCCCGCTCGGCGAACAGCCCGTCGTCGAGCTGGTCGTCGACGCGGACGAGGTCCTCGGTCGTGAGACCGACGTAGAGGTCGGCGTCGATGGAGACGCCCGAGGCGGCGCGCTCGACGTAGTAGTTCAGCTCGTTGTCGGGCGTCGCCCACTCCAGCTCGGCGTCGACGCGCGACTCGAACTCCTCTTTGAGCCACTCTCCCGGGCTCACCGAGGGGGCGTCGATGAAACTGGTGTAGGTCGCGACCGTCAGCGTGGGGGTCTCCTCGTCGCCGCCCTCGCCGTCCGATCCGTCGTCGCCGTCGGTCTCGTTCGAGCCGTCCGAGCCGTCCGCCCCGTCGCTCGAGCCGCCGTCGCCCCCGTCGTCGCCCGTCTGCTGCGCGCTACAGCCGGCGAGCGCCAGGGCGCCCGCGGCGCCCCCGAGCGCTAGGAACCGGCGGCGGGTCGGCCGGTCCGTCCCCCGCCGCGTCCGCGACGCGCTCGGTTCGCCGCTGGCGACCGCGTCCCCGTCGCTGACCGCGCCCTCGTCGGTGACCGCGTCCGGACCGGTGGCCGCGTCCGTGTCGTCTGCCATTACTCGGTAGTCACACTCGGTGGTTATAAGGGATCCGTGTCGGTGGCGGGCGGTCGACGAGGCCGTCGACCGCCTCCCTCGGTCCGGCGGTATCTGTTCCGATATTCTCGGCGATACCGATTTATCGGGGCGCGCCTCCGGATCCGTATGAACGACTCGTCCGGAGGCGACCCGAGCGGACGCACGCGCCGTCGACTCCTCGCCGCGGGGGCGAGCGCCACGGCGCTCGGTCTCGCGGGCTGTCTCGGCGCTCGGGAGGGGCCGGTCCCGGAGCCGACCGTGACGAACGAGCGGATCGACGACGGCTGGCGGCTCCTCGACGAGTCGGAGAGCGCGGTCTTCGAGCGGACGTACGGCCCGGCGACCGTGCGCGCGCTCGAACGAACGCTGATCTACGAGTACGTCTCCGTCGCCGAGGCGCTCGACGAGACGTTCGACGCGAGCGGGTCACCGGTGGTCTTCTTCGCGACCCGGATCGACCTTCGGCCCGCCCTCGACGGACTGCCGGCGGGCGTCGGTAGAGGCCGGCTGATGGCGGAAGTGGAGACGGCCGCGGTCGACGCGTTCCGCGCGCGGCTCCGGAGCGCCGGGACGGACGGCCTCGAAGAGGTCGACGAGGGGACCACCACCGTCGTCGGCGGCCACACCGCGACGGCGTGGCGCTTCGCGGGCGAGTTCGCGCTCGACGGGGAGGCGCCCCTCTCGGACGGCTCGACGACCGCGGTCGACGAGGCCGTCGGCGTCACGGCGCGGCTCGCGGTCTGGCACGACGGCACCGACGTCCTCGTGGCCGGCGGCGCGTTCCCCTCCGAGGCGGTCACGGCGGTGATCGGCGACGCCGTCCCCGGGTCGCTCGACGGCGAGACCGTCGTCGAATCGATCGCGGACGCGGAGGCGGCGGCGGCGCTCGCGACCGACCCGGCCGCGTTCGACGAGGAGGTCTCCGTGCTGATCGTCTCGGTGGAGTGAGGCGCGCCGGCGGTCTGAAGCGCGCGGCCGCCGGCGCGACCCTCGCGCCTCGACGGTACCTTCCCCCGTCGCGCCCTGAGGCCCCTCGCCGCCCGAACCGACTCGTTTAATCCGCGCCCGCGACTCCCGACGGGTATGAGCGGCTTTCCCGAGTTCGAGGTGATCCCGGCGGTCGACGTCCAGGACGGCGAGGTGGTCCAGCTGGTCGGCGGCGAGCGCGGCACGGGCAAGCGGTACGGCGACCCGGTCGAGGCCGCCGACCGCTGGATCGAGGCGGGCGCGGAAACGCTCCACCTCGTCGACCTCGACGGCGCGTTCGAGGGCGAGCGCGTCAACGCCGACGCGATCGAGTCGGTCGTCCGGAGCGTCCCGGACGCGGTCGGCCTCCAGTTGGGCGGCGGCATCCGCACGGCGGAGGGCGCGCGCGAGCTCCTGGATATGGGTCTCGACCGCGTCATCCTCGGGACCGCGGCGGTCGAGACGCCCGAGATCGTCGCCGAGATCGACGAGAGCCACCCGGGAAGCGTCGTCGTCAGCCTCGACGCGAAGGGCGGCGAGGTCGTCGTGAGCGGCTGGACCGAGGGGACCGGCCTCGACCCCGCCGAGGCCGCGACGCGCTACGAGGAGCTCGGCGCGGGCGCGATCCTGTTCACGAACGTCGACGTCGAGGGACAGCTAGCGGGGATCGACCGCGAGGCGGTCGAAAGCGTCGTCGACGCGGTCGACGTCCCGGTGATCGCCTCCGGCGGCGTGGCGACCGTCGAGGACGCGGCGGCGCTGAAAGGGGCCGGCGCGGCCGCGGTCGTGGTCGGGACCGCGCTGTACGAGGGGCGGTTCACGCTGCGGGAGGCGCAGGCGGCCGCGGACGACGTCTGAGACGGCGGGTCCCGCGAAGCCGCCCCTCGGTCGGCCGCCGACTACTCCTCCGGACGCTCGCGCTGGACGACCAGCACCGGCCCGAGGAAGCGCTCGGCCACCTGCTCCGACGGCATCCCGAAGACGAACGTCGTGACCGACGGGTCCGTCTCGCCCATCACGACCGCGTCGTGCGACTCGGCCCGGCCCGCGATGGCGTCGAGCGGGGCGTCCGCGTCTTCGACGAGCGTCTCGATCCGGTCGGCCGCGACGCCGCGCTCGACGAGGTCGGCCCGTACCCCGTTCAGGAACGACTCCCCGTCGTCGGGGGACTCGCCCTCGTTGAGGGCGTGATACAGCGTTACGTCGACGCCCGCGTCGGCGAACAGCCCGGCGACGAGCCGGGTGTTCCGCCCGACGCCGACCGTCCCGCGGAGCGCGACGAGCACCGAGTCGACGCGCTCCGCGCTGTTCGGGACCAGCACCGCGAGACACTCGTACTCGTAGATGAGCCGGTCGATCGTGGTCGCCTCGTCGTGAGTGAACACGAGCCGGGTCTCGACGTCGGCGCCGGCCGCGGCGAGCGAGTCGGCGAACTCGTCGAGCTTCGACATCGCCTTCTCGCCGAACTGCTCCCGCGCCTGCTCGGTCGCCGTCTGCTCGGGGATGACGTGATACCCGAGCAGCACGACGCGGGCGTTCGCGAGCAGCTCCGGGACACCGTTCGGGAGCGATTCGCCCTCGAGCAGTTTCAGGGGAACCAGCACCGACGGCCGAACGACGTCGGTCGGCGCGTCCGGCTCCGGCTGCTCTCCGGTCGGCGTTTCAGGCCCCGGCTGTTCTCCGGTCGTCTGTCGGTCCCCGGTCTCGGTCTGTTCCTCGCCGTCCTCGGTGGGTGTGTCGGTCATCTCAGAAGTCTCCTTTGAGTTCGACGTCCGTCGCGTAGTATCGGTACCAGCCGTACGCCGCGATCATAATCGCGGCGCCGACGCCGATCGACGCCGGCTGCATGAACGCGATGAGCGCGAAGCTCGCGAGCCCGCCGACGCCGGCGACGGCGAACCCGGCCGGACAGCGGAACGCCGGGTCGTACCACGACGGCCGTTCCCGCCGGAGCTGGATCAGCGCGACGCAGATCAGCCCGTACATCACGAGGTGGAGGAACGAGGCGACCTCCGCGAGCAGCGCCACCTGCCCCGTCGCGGCCAGGACGACGATCGGACCGCCGGCGAGCCCGAGGGCGACGTGGGGGGTGCCGTACGCGAGGTTGAGCCGGCTCGCCGTCTCGGGGATGATTTCGTCGCGGCTCACCGCGTACACCGCGCGGGAGGCGCTGAGGATCGAGGCGTTCGCGCTGGAGAAGGTCGCCAACAGCCCGGCGACGACGATCGCCAGCGCCCCCGGGAGCCCGACGAACGACCGCGCGACCTCGACCATCGCGGTCTCTCCGAACTCGCCGAGGCGGGCGCTGCCGAACGCGCTCGTCGCGACGAAAATCGTGACGACGTAGAAGACGCCGACGAGGAGCACGGAGCCGACCATCGCCAGCGGCAGGTTCCGGCTCGGCTCCGTGATGTCGCCCGCGACGGTCGCGACCTGCGCGAAGCCGAGGTAGGAGGTGAAGACGAGTGCCGCCGTCTGGAGCACCGGCAGCGTCCCGCCGGGCGGGAAGAAGCGCTCCGGGACGCGCTCGGCGCCGAACACGCCGAGCGCGTCGAGCGAGCCGTAGCTCAAGAAGAGCGTGAGGATGACCAACAGCAGGATCACAATCCCGTTCTGGAGCGCCGCGGTGTTCTCGGTCCCGAAGAGGCTGAGGACGGTGAGACCGACGCCGAACGCGACGCCGAGGGGGACCGCGGGGTCGATCGGGAGCGCGATCCCGGCTTCGAGGAACACCTGTCCCGCGTAGCTGCCGAGCCCGACGAGGTAAAACGCGGCGGCGAACACGAGGCCGAGCCAGAGCCCGAGCCCGACGACCGCGCCGGCGGCGGTCCCCAGTCCGCGCGAGATGAAGAAGTAGCCGCCCCCGCTGCGCGGCATCGCCGTGGCGAGCTCCGACGCCGGCAGCGCGACGAGGAGCGCGATGACCGCTCCGATCGCGAACGAGAGCGACGCCGCCGGACCGGCGTTCTCGGCCGCCAGCCCCGGGAAGACGAAGATCCCCGCGCCGATCATCGTTCCCACGCCGATCGCGAGCCCGCCCACGAGGCCGATGGTCCGTTCGAGCTCCCCTTCCCCGGTGTCGGCGTCGACGACGGCGGCGAGCGTGTCTGGGACCTCGACGCCGGCGCGCGAGGGGCCGGAGCCGTCGGTCGGTCCGGACGCGTCGGGAGGGCCAGAGGCGGCGGACGGGCCGGACGAGTCGGGGGGGTCTGAACTGTCCATGCCGTGCCGAGACGATTCACTGGCGTGACAAATATCCTCCGCCGGTCGGGTGCCGTCGGCCGTCCGCCCACCCGCAACCGACTTACGAATCCGCCGCGACGGGCCGGTATGAGCGATCACGACCGGACGGCCGCCGTCACCCGCGAGACGAGCGAGACGACGATCGAGCTCACCCTCGCGATCGACGGCGACGGCGACAGCGAGATCGACACCGGGATCGGCTTCTACGACCACATGCTGGCGTCGTTCGCCAAACACGGCCTCTTCGACCTCACCGTCAGGTGCGACGGGGACACCGAGATCGACGACCACCACACGGTCGAGGACGTGGCGATCTGCCTCGGCGAGGCGTTCGACGAGGCGCTCGGCGAGAAGCGCGGCATCCGGCGGTACGCCGACCGACGGGTCCCCCTCGACGAGGCGGTCGCGAGCGTCGTCGTCGACGTGGCCGGGCGCCCGTACTACGAGTTCGACGGGGCGTTCTCGCAGGCGTCGATCGGCGGGTTCACCAGCGTCATGGCCGACCACTTCGCGCTGTCGCTGGCGCACAACGCCGGCCTGACGCTCCACGCCGCGGTGGAGCGGGGAGACAACGCCCACCACGAGGTCGAGGCGCTGTTCAAGGCCCTCGCACGGGCGCTCGACGACGCGACGCGGCTCGACGAGCGCCGCAGCGACACGCCGAGCACGAAGGGCGAGCTGTAGCGGAAGCGGCGGGTGGCCGTGGGAGACGAGCGCGGCCCCACGCACCCGGGCCCGTCCGACGGTTTATAATCCGGGTCGGGGACCCACCCCTCCACCAAATGCAAACGAGTTCCTTCCGGGACCCCGCGGCGTCGGCGAGGCGCTCGATCGGAGGGCTCGCCGAGCATGTAGCGCCGCAGGCGGCCGCCGTCGAGGCGGCGGGTCGTCGACGGCGAGACCTCGGTCCGCCGCGGCCCCGACGGCCTCCGGGAAGACACTGATCGGCCGGACTCGCCATGCTGTAGGCGATCGAGCGCGCGGGCAAGGCGCTGTACATCTCCGCTGCGCGCGCGTCGCCAGCGAGAGAAGACCGAGTTTCCGAGCGTTGGAGGACCACGGGCGTCCGGTCGGCGTCTCCACCGGGCAACTACGAAAGTCCGACGGCGAGTGGCTCCGCCACGCGGACTCATCGTCGCCCACCTCGGAGAAGGTCGACTCGCTGATTCCGCAACGGCGCCCCGTGGATCGACGGACATCACCTGCGTCGTGAGCGACCGAGGTCCACCTCGTCGACGACCGAACCGCGGCCCCACCCTCAAGTACTCGCGAAGCTCCGGAAGTGAACCCCGGGTCCCAACGTCCGCGCTTCGGCGACCGTCGGCAACGCCGACGTAAATCGCGACTGCTCGACGCCGGGCTGGTCGAGTCGGACTGGCGCCGATCGACTCCCGGAATGGGCGTCCACTTCGGTAACGCCGTCGATGTCGCCAGACGGGAGCAAGCGGGAGGTCCCGTCCGAGCGCGCGAGACCAGACGCCCGGCTCGGTCGCGACGCCTCGACACCGAGAGGACGGGCGGGGCGGTCCTCGCCTCGTTTGTCACTCCCGCCGCAACCCGAGTCGTCGCCGGAAGCTCACCGACCGTCAACCGGGTCGGCTTCACCGTACGACGAGCGCGACGCTCCGCGAGCTCTGCCGTAGGAGATCCGCGGCGTCTCCGACAACGGACACGTCGGAGGACTCGCCGACGCGTCGTCGCAGGGGTCGCGTTCCCACCCAGCTGGGCTCGGAGCGAGCACCGGTCGCTCGTCGATGGACGCGTTCTCGACCGCCTCATACGTGCATCTCCGCGACGCGACGCTCGCCGCCGGCGGTCAACCCTCCCGCCCGCGGTGATCGTCGCGACTGGCGCCGCTACGACGGGAGTTGGCGGATGAAGCAGCTTTCGACGGCTGGAGGTCCACCAGATGTGCGGGGCGCGCGGGTCCGGCCCGACTCGACCTACGGCGAGGCGGTGCTGCTCGCGACGACGCGGACACGAAGGAGGAGCTGTTCGAGCGGTTACCTCTGTGCCGGACCGAGCCGGTCGCTCGAAGCTCGCCGCCGAGCCCGAAAGCTCCGGACCCACGTGCTCGCCACCGTGCCACGGCTTCGCCTCCACCCCGCGACGGGCTCCTCTCCTTCCTCGACAACACCCTCCTAATCGCACGCAGACGACGACGAGCGGGCGCTCGGGCGTCACCGACACCGTCCTCGACTACCTCGCCGTCAAACGGGCTTCACGACCGCGACTGCGACGGGGGACGGAGAGCCTGACCGCGACCGGCATCGGCCACACCGTTCTCGCGGCTCTACCTCCGACCGATTGAGCGCCGCGAGTGATCGACGGGCTGCGGTCCGGTCCGGGACGCGGACCGGCGCGCGCCGGGGGCGGGACACGGGGAGTTGTCATGACGGCCGAGGCGACGGAGGACGCCGACGAGCCGGGTTCGGGCGTACGCGAGCCGGGAGGACGGCGACCGAGAGCGAGACGTGCGGACGCCGCGGGCGACCGGCGACGGCGACGAGGCCGGAACGCCTCCCAGGTCCCCCCGCTCGCCTATACCACCTCGTCAGCCGCACGCCGACCCATGTACGAGCTCTACTGAGTCGGGGCGAAAGAGAGACGTACCCGAGCTCTGCTACGAGCGCGAGGGCGAAGTTCCTCGGCGACGTGCCCTCCGAGTAGAGGACGTGCCTTCGGGCTGGTCGCGTCGCTGAAGACGCCCGCCTCCATCGAGACTGGGAACGCAGTCGACGAGACCGCATCACGGAGCGGTAGGCGTCGGACCGGGAGACATCCGCGGGAAGGTCGACACCGCCGAGGTGCTGTGCGCTGTGTCCGAGATCCTTCTCTGCGCGCGACGTAGAGAGTCGACGGCGATGTCGTCGTCGCGTCCGCGAGGCCCGCAAGCGGATCGAGTAGCGTCCGCGAGAGGCTGCTCGACTTAGCTGGGGTCGGAACGTCGCCGAGCGCGCCCGCGGCTTGTACGAGGCCGGCGTCGAGACGCGCGCCCGACCTCCGGAGGCCGACAAGGCGGTCGGCTGCGCGCTCCGCGGCCAGCGAGCGCACCGCCGAGCGCATCCTCCTGAACACGCGGGGCGAGGACACGCCGATGACGACCGTGCGTCCGGACAAGTCGGCCCTCGGCGGCGGCGACCGCGGGCTCCGCGAAGCGACGGGGACGGCGACGGCAGCGAGCTGGTGATTTTCAGAGTGAGCAAGGGACGGAAACGACCCCTGATATCCGGGTCTCGACGAGGCCCGTCCGACCCGTCGACCCCGCCCACCGCCTCGTCGGAACGGGTCGCCATCGACGACCTCCACGCCTTCCTCGCGCGCCTCGACGGAATGCGACGAGACGGCGGGTCGTGCAGGCGTTTCGACGCCGACCTCAGTCGTCTCCGAGCTCACTCGCGCCGGGTTCCGCCTCGCCGCCGTGCGATCGCCCGCGGCGAGGCGTCGCTCGCTCGCACCCGGACGTCGAGATCATGCTGTACGCGGCCGGCCGTCGACAGATCGACCGCGCGCTGGCGCTGGGCGTCTCAGAGGCGAACAGCGCCGGTCCGTGCTGGTCGCCGACTCGCGGCCGTGACGGCGCGGACCGACCCGCCGACCTTCGACGGGCAGACCGGCGGTCGGCGGCTGACGGCTCCCCCGCCGCCTGCCGAGTCGATCGGGGAACGAGTGACGAGTTTTACGGCGTCCGACCGCGTGAACTCGCGGGACCGGCGACCCTGGCGACGTCGTCCGCGAACGGGGTGGCGCTGCTTGACGATCGAGAAGTGACGGGAACGCGGGTACCGATTCCATCCCTTCGGCTTCCACTGGAACCGCGGTACGTAGGAGTGTTCGAGTCCAGAGAAGCGAGCGGTCGAGCGGAACGAGGCGATCCACGCGAAACGGACCCCGCAGACGAAGCGGAGGGGGACGCCGCGTTTGGATCGAGGACGGGCGAACCGCGAGAATAGTCCCATGCCTGGATTCGAAACAGGGTCGTTGCCCCAGAAGGCAACAGGATTGGGACACTACCCCAATGGACTTCGCAACCATCGATAGCCTGTGCGTGTTTGTAAGCGTTGCGCGTCGCCGGCCCTCTGTCCACGCTTTCACAGCGGTGGGAAGCCGGGTGCCCTCCTCCGCGGACCGGATCTGTCAGAACGTGCGCATATCGATGCGTTTTACTCGTCCGAATGGCCAACGAAGCTGTATGTACGCGGACGATTCGTCGTCGTCGCCCCCGGAATCGGCGCTACCGCGCTCCTTCTGCGCTCGTTCCCGAACCGGCGCGTGCTCGACCGCGGCGGGACCCTCACGGCTCTCCGGAAACCGAAACGCCGGACGCTCCGAAGACCGACAATCGTACGTCTCGTACAACTGCGCGCGGGCGTCCGGACCGCCCGGCGACGAGCCGCTCGCGGTGTCGGGAAGGCTCGCACGATTCGACCCGATCGCGAGAAGAAGCTTCGAATGGGGTACACGGCGCGCGACGCGCCTGCGACGCCGCTGCTCGCGCTCGACTTCGAGAGGGACTACGACACGCCGCGATCGCCGGGTCGTCGGGAGCTGAGACGGCCGACGGTCGGCGGTCGTCCGGCGCGACGCGCTGCTACGTCGAGGCCGTCCGACGAGCTGACTGATCGTCGCCACCTACGAGACCGACGCCCGAGCAGTACGCCCTCGCGGCGGCGAACGACGAGCGCCGACGCGGGCGCGGCCGCGAGCGAGGTCCTCGGCGCGACTTCGAGCACCCGGTGTGCGCGCGGCCGCGACCGTCGACGACGAACGGCGTGACGCTCGCGCTCGACAACGGCGACCGTAGCGGGCCGCCCGAGGCGGGGGTCCGCCCGACGTCCGGCCACCCTTTTCCGGCTTCCCGACGCTTTTGAACCGCGGCGGCCGACCGCCTCCATGGAGGCCGCGTCACCGCGCCGATTATCATCGACATCGCCACGGCCCGCGACCCGCGGATCTCGCCCGACGGGGACCGGGTCAGCCTTCCCTGCGACCGCAGCGACCGACGACGTAACGTCGGTCGACGGTGTTCTCGTCGTCGGGCGGCGACCTCGCAGGCTCACCCTGGCCAGGCTCCGACGCCGGAGCCGCGCTGGAGCCGTCCCGGCGACAGGATCGCTGTTCGTGACGCGGGGGCGACGATCGACACCCAGCAGCTGTGGGTCCTCCCGGTTCGACCGGCCGGCGAGGCCGCCGGGTCACCGACGTCGTCCGGCCGGTCTCGGAGATGCTGTTCGCCGGACGGGGACCGGATCGCCTTCGTCCAGGTCGGTGCCGCCGAGGACCGCGAAGGAAGGCCGGGACCTGCGGTGCTCGAGGAGTACGAGCCGGACGACACCCCGACCCCGCGCGTGATCGACTCACCGTTACCGCCTCCGGCAGCGCTCTCGACGGGCGGCGGTCGGGCGTGTACGTCGTCGACGCGGAACCGGCGTCGACGCGCGACCGCGGCGGACCCCCCGAGGGCGCGAGCGGGTGACCGACCGCGACGGCCGACTTCGCCGCGCCGAACTGGGGGACGCCGACACGCTCCTACTTCGCCGAGAGGTCCGGCTGACCGACCGGAACGACTCCCCGAATCGGATCCGCGGAACTGATTCGAGACGGGCGACAACCGAGCGCGTCCACACGACACCGGCTGGGCGCCGCGATCGCGGCGCGCGGACGGCGAGTGGACCTGTCACACGCCGAGCGGAGCAGGTGTCGTGAAGCCGTCGACCTCCGCGTCGTCGACCGCGAGACGGGCGACTGACTCGAGCTCAGGAGGATCGGACCGCGGGCTCGGCTACGAGGCCCGCGCCGCAGTGGGGTCCCGACGAACGCGAACGCTTGTAACTTCGCGACCCCGACGAGGGGAAGACGGCGCTGTGGCACTCCGGCCGATCGAGCGCGGCCCCAGCGCCTCCTCCGGCGGGGACCGTCTCCGGGCGACCGTCGGCGGCGACGACGGCGCCGCCCCGGCGAGGGACCGTCGCGGTCGCCGCCAGCGAGTGGGACCACCCGGCGACGTCTTCGGCACGACGCGTGGGCGGCGAGACGCGCCACGCGCTCACGGAGCTGAACGCCGACTACTCGCCGATCGCGCGCATCGGCGAGCCCGGGAGATACGGTTCGGTCGGAGGGGACGGAGATCCAGGGGTGGGTGATGACGCCGCCGGAGTTCGACTCGGACGGCGAGCGGTGACGGGGCGACGGCGAGACGGACGAGGAGTACCCCATCGCGGTCGAGATCCAACGGCGGCACGGTCGAGTGGTCGATCCGCGGGGACGATGTGGCACGAGTTCCAGACGCTCGCGGCCGCGGCTACGTCGTCTCTGGTCGAACCCGCGCGGGTCGACCGGGCTACCGGCGAAGGCGTTCATGCAGGCGATCGAGCGCGACTGGGGCGACGCGACCCTCCTCCGACGTGATGGCCGGCCGTGGAGACGGTCGCGAGCGCCCGTCCGTCGACGAGGACGAACGCCGTGTCACCGCGGCTCCTTCGGCCGGTTCGATGACCGCGTGGGACGTGGGGCAGACCGACTTACTTCCGCGCGGCCGTCTCGCAGCGCGGCGTGTACACCTCACCGCTTTACGCTCGAACCCGACGGCGCGTACAAGCTGCTCCGAGGGCGCTTCGACTACGGTCCCGTTCCGAGGAGCCCGGCTGCTGTGGAGCAGTCCGCCGAACGGCACCGCCGACGGCGGTCCGAGCACCCACGCGTTGATCCACAAGCGAGGACGAACACGCGACGCGATCTGCACGGCGGAGTCTACCACCCGGATCCTCCGGAAGAACGGGTCGACACGCGGATTCGTGCGGTTACGCGCGAGGGACACGAGCTTCTCCGCTCCGGGGAAACGGGCACGTCTCGACTGCCATCGAGGATCGCTCGCTGTTCGACGGCTTACTCCGAGCACACGACGCGCCGCGGGCGTCGACCGTTCCCGACGAGGCGGGGCTAGCGCGGCGGACAGGCGAGGCGGAGGGCCGACGGAGACGAGGCCGACGAGACGGGCGGGCGAGGCCGGCGAAGCGTAGCGCCTCACGACGACCGTCGGAGATCGAACGACTCGATCGCCGCGTGGACGCCTTCGAACTCGTCGAGCGCTCGTGCAGTTCGCTCTTTCGCCTCCGGGACGGGACAGGCGGTGTACTGGTAGACGTAGCCGCCGGAGTCGAGCAGCCCGGCGGCGGCGCTCGACGAGCCCTGTCCCGCAGCGTCGACAGCGAACGGTTCCGTCGAGCCGGTCCCCGTCGAGGGCCTCGGCGAGCTCGGCGACGGTGCCCGGGTGATCGAGCAGGTCAGGTACGTGCGGCTCTCGTGGTTCGAATGCCGAACACGCAAGGAGACACGTGCTCGAAGAGGGGGAGACGTCGCCGACGAGGTCTCGATCTCCGGGGTCGCTCATGGGCGTCGTTCGGCTCGGTCGGGTTAAAGTCGTCATCGGCGACGCGGCGAGGTCGGCGCCCGACTCAGTCGCCGTCGACGCCGGCGTCGGCGCTGGCGTACCATCCGGTCATACAGCCCGCATCTCGTCCTCCTCCGCGTGCGGTGAAGGTTGTCGGCGTGTCGCAGTGATACGTTCCCGTCGTACGGAGCACGACCTCTGCGCCCGCGCCCCTCACATGACGAGGATCCGACGGCCGCGTTGAGGCGTCGATGATCTTCGTCGGCCGACAGCTCGCCGCTCGACTCCGGAGTAACTCGCTCATACGCCTTTCGCGCGTCGTCGAATTAAAACCGTCCGTGCCCGCGCTCGCGAGTCACGTTCATCGTCGAGTCCGGACCGCCCTCCGTCTCGGGGCTCGACGCCCTCGGCGGCGGCCGACCGTCGTTCGTGCGCTTTTCCGTCATCGACGTTGCCAGCGGATCGATCTCGGACTCGTACTCGTCGAGGATCTCGCTTCACATTCGGCCTTCAGCTCGTCGTCGTTGACGTTCACATCGGAAACTCGAACGTCTCGCCGTCCTCCGCCGCGGGCCGACTCTGGTGTTGGCGCTGACGAGCTCGTTTTCGAAGTAGTACGGTGGCCATCATGCTGTCCATTCATTTCCGGTACACCGTGTCCTCCACCTTCCGGAGTCGCCTTGCGGCTCGCCGAGTCGGACCGCGGCGACGTGGCGATCGATTTCGCCCCAGCTCTCCATCGCGCTCTCCGTGTCGTTCTCCTCGACCTTCTCGTAAGATCCGTGAGCTTCTCCGCGCCGGCCGTCTGGAGGTCTTCACCCGCCCGTCCTGGCCGGCCTGTTCGCCCTTCCGCACTCGCGACGGACGCCTGCTCGGCGTCCTTCGCCCGACACGTCCTCGTCGATGAGTCGTGGACTTCGGGCGCCCAGTCGTCTGAACCGTAGAACGCGTCGCGTCGGCGCCCGTTCGCGAAGCGCCAATGCGATTTCGCTCGCCGTGCTTCGACACGTCGCCCCAGTCCCGCGCATCTTGAAGCCGAGATGCCTCTTCCATCGGTGGACCCCCTACGAAAGAACGCGTATAAGTCTCTCCGACTGACGCGAGCCCGCGCAGGTCAGCCGCGCTCCGCGGTCGGACGCTCTCTCGGCCCTATTTGCGTAAGAACCGACGCCGAGCGCGTTCGACGCGGTCTTTGAGGTCGCTGAAGACCCCGCGGACCGACACCCCGGCGGTCGAGGACTCGTCGACCTCGATTCGCTCGCCGGCGAACGGGTCGTGCTTCGACGCGGTCCTCCGGGTCCTTGTCGCCGTTCACCGCGCCCACGGACGGTCCATCGAGCACCGGCCCGCCGCTTCTTTGCTTGATCTCCCGTCGGACATGGTACTATCTACCGATGACTCGTGTTCGACGCGTGTTAAATACCCGTTGTCGGCGCCGCTGTCGCGTTTTCACGCCGCACAAGGTCGGACTCTCGAACCGACCCGACGCGGCCGACGCAGCTTTTCAATCGTCGTAAATGAGATCACATGGGATACCGCGTCGTCGACACGGAGACCGTGGGGCCGAAGCCAGACGCCCCCTGCGAGTGCCGAAGCTCTCCCGAGCCGGGCGGGCTCGACGCGCGGCGATCAACCGCTTCCGAGCCGAGCCGGCGGACAGCTCCCGCCTCGCGTACCACTACCTACGAGACCCAACAGGAGCGTTCTACGTCTCGACGGACGCTCCTCGGTCGAGACCCCGGAGCGGATCTACGAGGTGTCCCGCGGACGACCTGTCGTCGCGACCCGGAGAGCCGCAGCGCGCGTACACCGGCGATCGCCGACGGCCCTGTGAACGTGGCTCCGCGATCGGCGCGCGCCCGCCGACGCGACGCGGTCGCGTAACGATCCGCCGATGAGTGACGCGGACCGGCGGCGACCGCCGGCGACTCCGAGGGACTGCCGGCCGAGATCCGGAGGAGGTCCAAGGACTAGCGACGACGAGTACCTCGACCGCGTCTCAGACCGACCTAATGTACAGCTAGACCTCGATCGGGACGTGGTCGTCCACGGCGAGCGCTTCGAGTTTCGCTGGGAGATGCGGATGCGCAACCAGAACAGTTCTTCCACCCGGCGCTGAGCTACGGGGACCTACGAAATCATGGAGCATTCTTGTTCGCGCGCCGGGTGACGAGCCCGACGGTCGGGAACTGGAGCGGCTCGTCGAGGTCGGCCACCGCGTCGCGCGAGCGGGACACGCCGAAGAGGAGCATTACGGCACCGACGTCACCTTCGTCTCGGTCGCCGATCGGATCCCCGACGAGGTCGCCGCGTCCGTCGCCGACTTCCGGGACAGCACCCTGCTGAA
>NZ_NHOX01000011.1:0-32837 GCF_002252745.1 Halorubrum sp. Ib24
GCCTCCCCAGCCTCGGCGGACGGCCCGGCGCGGGCGGGGCCGCGCCGGACCGCCACCTCCCTCGTACGGTCTGCTCGCGGCCTCACGGCCGCTCGCAGGCGCACGCCGGTTCTGTTTATAAATTGTCGCGGCGGCGCTCTCCTTCCGTCCGCGTTCCGGCGCGACGCCCGAACTAATGCCCTTTTGAACGCGGGGACCGTCCGGTCAGGTATGACCGAGACCCTCAGGCTCGCCACGCGCGGGTCGGACCTCGCCCTCCGGCAGGCCGGGACCGTCCGCGACGCGTTGTCGAGCCGCCGACGCGACGTGGAACTCCGCCGCGTCGAGACCCGCGGCGACCAGATCCCCGACGAGCTGATCCACCGGCTCGGGAAGACCGGCGCCTTCGTCCGATCGCTCGACGAGGAGGTGCTCGGCGGCGACGCCGACCTCGCCGTCCACTCCCTGAAGGACGTGCCGACCGAGGGGATGGACGACATGGTCGTCGCCGGCGTCCCCGAGCGCGCGCCCTCGGGCGACGTGCTCGTCCACCCCGACGGGGTCGGGATCGATGACCTGCCCTCGGGCGCGGTGATCGGGACGGGCTCGCTCCGGCGGACCGCCCAGCTCAAAGCCGCGCGCCCGGACCTCGTCGTCGAGCCGCTCCGCGGCAACGTCGACACCCGGATCGAGAAGCTGCTCGCGCCCGGCCTCCAGGCGGAACACGAGCGCCGGCTGATCGCCTCGGGCGAGGCGAGCGCGATGACCGCCGAGGAGAGCGGTGCTGACGACGCCGAAGACGGCGCCGAGGACGCCGACAGCGACGACCCCGAGATCGACGAGGAGTTCGACCGCACCGTCGAGGAGTGGTTCGACTCGCTCTCCGACCTGGAGCGCTCGGCGATGGAGCGGAAGGTCGAAACCGAGTACGACGCCGTCGTCCTCGCGGAGGCAGGGCTCCGGCGCTCCGACCTGTTCCACGAGATTCCCACGACCCGGCTTCCCCGCGAGGAGTTCGTTCCCGCGGCGGGCCAGGGCGCCATCGCGGTGACCGCGACCGACCCGGACGTGATCGAGGACGTGCGCTCCGCGGTCGACCACCCCCGGACCCGGGTGGCGGTCACCGTCGAGCGGACGATCCTCGGGGAACTCAACGGCGGCTGCGTCGCCCCCATCGGCGTCTCGGCGCTCGTGCAGGGCGAGCACGTCCACACCCGCGTCCGCGTGCTCTCTACCGACGGCACCGAGGAGGTGGCGGACACCCGCGACCTCCCGATCCGGTCGCACGCGAAGGCGGCCGAGTCGTTCGCGGCGGACCTGGCGGACCGTGGCGCGGCCGATCTGATCGCCGCCGCCCGCGAGGAGGCCGAAGTGGACCAGGGGACCCGGCAGGAGGCGGACGATGAGTGAGGCGAAAAGCGAGGGCGACGACGGCGGGGAATCGGCCGACATCGGCACCGTCTACCTCGTCGGCTCGGGGCCGGGCGACCCGGACCTCATGACCGTGAAGGCCGCCCGGCTGATCGAGTCGGCCGACGTGGTCCTCCACGACAAGCTCCCCGGCCCGGAGATACTCGGAGAGATCCCGGCCGAGAAGCGCGAGGACGTCGGCAAGCGCGCCGGCGGCGAGTGGACCCCCCAGGAGTACACGAACCGACGGCTGGTCGAACTCGCGCGCGAGGGGAAGTCCGTCGTCCGGCTCAAGGGCGGCGACCCGTTCGTCTTCGGCCGGGGCGGCGAAGAGGCCGAACACCTCGCCGACGCCGGGGTCCCCTTCGAGGTCGTCCCGGGCGTCACCTCGGCGATCGCGGGGCCCGCAGTCGCCGGGATCCCCGTGACGCACCGCGATCACGCCTCCTCCGTCTCCTTCGTCACGGGCCACGAGGACCCGACGAAGGAGGAGTCGGCGGTCGACTGGGACGCGCTCGCCGCGACCGGCGGGACGATCGTCGTGCTGATGGGCGTCGGCAAGCTGCCCGCGTACGCCGCCGAGCTCCGCGACGCCGGGCTCGCCGGCGACACCCCCGTCGCGCTGGTGGAGCGCGCGACGTGGCCGGGGATGCGCGTCGCGACCGGCACCCTCGACTCGATCGTCGAAGTCCGCGACGAGGCCGGGATCGAGCCGCCCGCGATCACCGTGATCGGCGACGTGGCCGCGGCCCGGGACCGGGTCGTCGAGTTCCTCCGAAACGACGGCGGGCGGGGTGAGGAGGCGTGAGCGACGCCCCCCGCGTAGCCGTCTTCCGCCCGGCCGACGAGCGGATAGACGACGCCGCGGCGCTGCTGGAGTCGCTCGGCGCCGAGCCGGTCGCCGACCCGATGCTCGCGGTCGAAGCGACGGGGGCGGTGCCGGCCGCGGCGCCGTACGTCGTCCTCACGAGCAAGACCGGCGTCGAGCTCGCGGCCGAGGCGGGCTGGAAGCCGGGCGACGCGACGCTCGTCGCCATCGGCCCCGCGACCGCCGCCGCGGCGCGCGAGGCCGGCTGGACCGTCGACGTCGTCCCCGACGAGTACACCTCGGCGGGGCTGGTCGAGGCGCTCTCCGGGCGCGTCGCCGGCGAGGCCGTCGAGGTGGCCCGCTCGGACCACGGCAGCGACGTGCTGATCGAGGTCGTCCGCGACGCCGACGCGACGGTCAACGAGACGGTGCTGTACCGGCTGACACGGCCGGAGGGGGCGGGCGAGTCCACCGAGCGGGCCGCCGCGGGCGACCTCGACGCCGCCGCGTTCACCTCGTCGCTCACGGTGACTCACTTCCTCGAGGCCGCCGACGAGCGGGGGATCCGCGAGGCGGCGATCGCCGGCCTCGACGACGCGACCGTGGGCGCGATCGGCCCGCCGACCGCGGAGACGGCGGCGGAACACGGGATCGACGTCGACGTCGTTCCGGGGGACGCCGACTTCGCGGCCCTCGCCGAGGCGGTCGTGGCGGCGGCGACGGACGGTGACGTCGGTCCGGACCGGTAGTTCTCGGGACCGATACGTTCGCTCGCTTCGACCACACGGCCGGGAATCCGTCGCTCGGTGCGCTTCCGACGCGATCCGCCGCGTCCGCCCTGTCGCAAGGAATCAGATCAGATAATTTGGAACGCACATTTATTATCCGACAGGTGAGAAGCAATGACATGCAACCGAGCGAGCGCTGGTCGCTGCGGACCGACGACGAGGTGCTAGTCGTCGAGTTCCCACACGGAACGGGGCTTAGCCCCGCCGACAGCGAGGCGCTGCTCGATCGGTGGCGGACGGTCACCGCCGACCGCGCGGTCGACGCCGTCGTGATCCTCGTGCGGACGAGCCGGCCCTGCTCCGACGCCGGGCGGCGGGCGCTCCGGGAGTCGGCCCAGATCGCCGTCGCCCGCGGCGTGGACCGGTTCGCCGTCGTCGGCGAGCGCTCGAAGCGCCGCTACCTCAAGCGGACTATCGACGTCGAAGGGGTCGACACCGAGGCGTTCAACGACACCGACCCCGCGCTGGAGTGGGCGAAGCGTCCGTCGACCGCCGTCCCTTCCGCCGCGACGTCGTCGTAGGCGGGTCCTCGTTTCAAATAGAAGCCGGTGCCGGTTCGAGCGACGCCGGCCTTGCCCGAATCGCTGTACCGCGGTTAGCTGTCGCTGCCGGCGGCGGTCTCATTTCCGGCACCGTCGGTTTCGTTTTCGGCGGCGCCGTCGCCGTCGGACCCGTCCTCGTCGCCGTCCGACCCGTCCGCTTCCTCGGTGTCGGCGGCGGATTCGTCCTCGTCGCCGTCCGACCAGTCCGCTTCCTCGGCGTCGGCGGCGGATTCGTCCTCGTCGTCATCGTCGTCGATCTCGTTGACGTCGACGTCCCGGCCCGCGACCCCGCTCCCGGAGATCACGGGTTTGAGGATGTAGCCGTTGTTCGGACCGCGCTTGACGACGTTGATGTCGAAGACGAAGCTGACTGGTTCGTCGGGCGTGACCTCGAACCCGTTCGTGATCCGGAGCTTCTCGCTCGGGAGCTTCACGTCGACTTCCCCGCCGTCGACGATCCCCTCGACGGCGGAGACGGAGAGCTCGATCTTCTCGTAGCTTCCCGCCGGAATTTCACCGTCGAACACGGCCATAGCGTCCTCCTCGATCACCCGCGTGAGGTCGACAGTGGCGCCGTCGAGGTCGACGACGGTGAAGCCGCGCTCCTCCGCGTCTCCGTCTTCGTCGTCCTCCTCGTCTTCGTTCCCGTCGTCCTCCGCATCGCCTTCCCCGTCGTCCTCCGCATCGCCTTCCACGTCGTCCTCCGCATCGCCTTCCACGTCGTCCTCGTCCGCGGTTCCGTTCGACGAGTCGTTCTCCGCTTCGGTCGCGTTCCCGGCCTCTTCCGAGCCGTCGTCCTCACCGTCTGTCTCTTGTTCGTCGGGCTCCGCGTCCTCGTCGTCATCGTCTTCGTCGTCGTCCTCGTCCCGTGCCTCGAAGATCCGAGCCTCGTCGAGGGTGACGTTCAGCTGATCGAAGTCGCCGATGTCGGCCGGCGCGTCGCTGATGAGGAGCCGGAAGTTACCGGTGAGCGTCTGCGACCCGTCGGAGCCGTCCGAGCCCTCGGAGCCGTCGGAGCCGTCCGACGAGGGGAGCGCACCGTCGCCGGCGCAGCCGGCGAGTAGCGTCGCGCTCGCGCCCGCGCCGAGCGCCACGAACTCACGTCGTCCGAAGCCGTCGGCGGGGGTGTCCTGAGAGCGGTCGTCGCCTGTCGTCCGCGGTCGGTCCGTCATGGTGATTCGCCCTACGCACCCCGGACGGGTATATAACGGAGATTCTCAGCCCGAATTAATGCGGATCAAACCGCTTTCAATCGTCTGGATTAGCCGGATAGACACCGACGAGAGACGTCTGAGCGACCGTTCACGGATCGGCCGTGTCGATGCCCGCTTCGTCGACCACGCGCTTCGCCTGTCGGGTCGCGCGCTCGCGGACCGCGTCGGCGTCGGTCCCGACGTGCTCGCCGCCCTCGTACCGGACCTCGCCGTCGACCATCGTGAAGACCACGTCGTCGCCGTGAGCGGCGTACACGAGATGCGAGAGCGGGTCGTGGATCGGCGTGGCGCGCGTCCGGTCGGTGGTGAGCCCGATCACGTCGGCCCGGTGGCCCTCTCGAAGGGCGCCGAGTCGGTCGAAGCCGGCGGCGCGCGCGCCGTTCGTCGTCGCCATCTCCAACACGGTCGCGGCGGGGAGCCGGGTCGGGTCGCGCGCGTCGACCTTCCCGAGGAGGCTCGCCTGCCGCATCTCGGTGAACGGGTCGAGCGTGTTGTTGCAGGGCGGGCCGTCGTTGCCGAGTGCGACCGTGATCCCCCGGTCGAGGTAGTCGTGGATCGGGGCGACTCCGGAGGCGAGCTTCATGTTCGAGGAGGGGCAGTGGGTGACGACCGTGTCGGTCTCGGCGAGCACCTCTCGCTCGCGCTCGTCTGTGTGGACGCAGTGGGCGAGCGTCACGTCCGGTCCCGTGAGCCCGACCTCGTCGAGCCACAGGACGTTTCGTCGGCCCGTGTCGGCCGCTACCGCCTCGATCTCGTCCTCGTTCTCGCTGGCGTGGGTGTGGATCGTCACGCCCTCGTGGCGGTCGGCGAGCTCGCGGCAGCCCCGCAGGCACGCCTCCGTGCAGGTGACGGCGAACCGGGGGGTGACCGCGTACCGGATCCGACCGCCGGCGGCGCCGTGGTACTCCTCGACGAGCGCCTCGCTCTCGGCGAGCGCGGCGTCCGTGTCCTCTAAGAGTCCGTCCGGGGAGTCCCGGTCCATCAGCACCTTCCCGAGCCGCGCGCGGATCCCCGTGTCTATCGCGGCCTCGAACGCCTGCTCCGCGTGGTTGACGGAGAGGTGGTCGACGACGGTCGTCGTCCCGCTCTCGAGGCATTCGAGGTACCCGAGCTCGGCGGCGGCGCGGGTCGCCTCGGCGTCCATCGCGGCCTCCATCGGGAGCACGGCGTCGAACAGCCAGTCGAGCAGGGCGGCGTCGTCGGCGATCCCCCGGCCGAGCGACTGCACCGAGTGCACGTGGCCCCCGATCAACCCGGGCGCGACGAGGTCGACCTCGCGGCGCTCGTGGTCGGGGTACTCCTCGCGGAGGGCGGCGGCGGCGCCGACCGCGGCGATCGTCGCGCCCTCGACGACGACCGCGCCGTCGGGGACGACGGTCTCCGGATCGGCGATGACGGTTCCGGCGATCAACATGTCCGTCCGTTCCTGATGGTCGATTCTTAAGAGAGTGTCCTTCGCGGGTCGGCGGCGCTGGTCGCGGGTCGGCGGCGAGCGACGGCGACCGACGGAGCGGTCGACGCCGCGTTCTCCCGTCCGCTACTCCAGTTCCGTCTCGCGCTCGCGACGGTCACGGGAGTCGCGTCGGTCCGCGGCGTCGGCGTCGATTCGGCCCTTCAGATCCTCGGTCTCCAGCAGTCGGTCGAGCCGGCGCTCGAACTCCTCCTCGCCGATCTCGCCGGTGGCGTACCGCTCGCGGAGCGTCTCCAGGGGATCCCCGGCCGCCGCGGTCGTCGCGGCCGACGCACCGGCCGCGTCCCCGGACTCGACGAGCGGGAAGTCCTCGCCGAGCAGCAGCACGAGCGGGATGATCACGAAGAAGCCGAGGATGAACGTGGCGGGGATCAGCGGCCCCAACGCCCCCGGGAGGAGGACGGCGAACAGCGAGGTGAGCCCGAACGAGAGGACCGCGACGAGCCCTATCAGCCGCTTTTTCTCGAACGTCGGGAGGGACATACGCGGGAGATTCCGACGAACCAACAAAAGCGTACTGCCGGCGGTCCGCCGAGCGGGTCGACCGCGGCGGCGCCCGCGACCGACGGCTATTCGTTTCGGCCGCCCCCAGCCGGATCCGTGCTCAGATACGTGACGACGAACCCCGGGAAAGTGCGTGAGGCGGAGCGGTACCTGCCGGACGGCTCGGTGGAGCGACTCGACTTCGACTACACGGAGATCCAGGCCGACGGGCTCGGGCCGATCGCCGCGCGGGGCGCGCGGGAGGCGTACCGCCACGCGGGCGAGCCGGTGCTCGTCGACGACGCGGGGCTGTTCGTTGAGGGGCTCGACGGGTTCCCCGGTCCGTACTCCTCGTACGTGGAGGAGACGCTCGGGGTCGAGCGCGTCCACGAGATCGCCGCCGGCCTCGACGACCGCCGGGCCGCGTTCCGCTGCACGCTCGGCTACTGCGACGGCGAGGGGTTCGCCGCGAGCCCGGACCCCGTCGACCGGGGCGATCGAGACGCGGCCGCCGCGGCCGGACCGGACGGGGAGGGAGTTGCTGACGACGGGGCGGGCGAATCGAACGGCGACGGGGCGGGCGAATCGACCGACGCGCTCCCGGTCAAGCTGTTCGAGGGGTACGTCCCCGGGCGGATCGTGGCGCCGCGCGGCGACGGCGGCTTCGGCTACGACCCGATCGTCGAACACGACGGCGAGACGTTCGCCGAGATGGACACCGACCGGAAGAACGCGGTGTCACACCGGGGGCGGGCGTTAGAGAAGTTCGCGGAGTGGTACGCGGACCGGTAACGCGTCGTTCAGGCCGTTTCGGCGATGGCGGCGGCCAACAGGTCACAGCCGAGGTCGATCTCGCGTTCGGTGACGTCGAGCGGCGGCAGGATCCGGAGCACGTCGTGGCCGCACGCCAGCGTGAGCAGCCCGCGGGAGAACGCGCCCTTCTGGACCGCGTCGCGGCGCTCCTTCGAGTCGAAGTCGAGCGCGAGCATCAGTCCCTTCCCGCGGACGTCGGTCACGCCCGGGAGGTCGGCGTCGCGGATCGTCTCCTTGAACTGTCGGCCCCGGACCGTGGCGTTGTCCATGAGGTCGTACTCCCGGATGGCGTCGAGCGTGAGCGCGCCCTGCGCGGAGGCGATCACGTCGCCGGCGCCCCACGTCGACGAGAGCCGACTCTTCTCCTCGGGGAACACGTCCGAGCGGGAGACCGTCGCGCCGACGCGGAGCCCCTTGGCGCTGGAGATCACGTCCGGTTCGAGCGCGTAGTGGTCGGACCCCCACATCTCGCCGGTGCGACCGACGCCGGACTGGATCTCGTCGGCGATCAGGGTGATGTCGTGCTCGTCGACGAGGGCGGCGACCTCGTCGGTGAACGCCTCGGAGGGGAACCGGTAGCCGCCCTCGCCCTGGATCGGCTCCAAGATGAGGTACGCCACGTCGTCCGGGTCGATGTGACCGCGCTCGGGGTCGAGCTTCTCCCGGAGCCGAGAGACGCCGTCGACGAAGAAGCCGCACGAGCAGGTCTCCGGGGTGCAGGTCCGGTCGTCGCAGAACGGGGCGTCGTGGACGCCGCTGATCTCCGGGAACTCCCGGCGGTAAACGGATTTGGACCGGTTGAGCGAGAGCGCGCCGAGCGTCCGCCCGTGGAACGCGCCGTCGAAGGTGATCGCGTGCTTGGCGCCGCCGGAGTCGTCGTACGCGATCTTGATCGCGTTCTCGACCGCCTCGGCCCCGGAGTTCGAGAGGAAGACGGTGTCCATGTCGTAGTGGTCGGTGACCTCGGTGAGCCGCTCCATCAGCCCGGACGAGCCCGGGAGCCCGTCGCCGGGCGACTCGCCGCCGGCGACGTAGAAGTCCTGACCCGCGATCTTCAGCGGGTCGACCAGGTCGAACTCCGCGAGCGGTTCCATGATCTTCGGGTTGTTGTACCCGAGCGGCGCGGCGGCGACGTGGCTCGTGAAGTCCATGAGGACGTTGCCGTCGACGTCGGTGCAGAACGGGCCCTCGGCGGGCGCGGTGCGGTCCCAGACGAACTCGTAGACGTACGTGCTCGGCGCGGCCGACTCGTGGTGGTAGTCGACCCACTCCCGCGCGCGATCGCCCGGGAGGTCCGTGACGTCGGGCGTGGCCGTGTGGCGATCCATGGTGACGCGTGGCACGCGGATGGAATAAATCCGGGGCGATTCGGCGGTCGTTGGAGAAACATCCAACCGCGGCTCGCGGCGCGGGGAGAGAGAGGCGAGAGGGAGGGACCGCGGAGACGGAACCGACCGCTCAGTGGTCGACGTACTCGGTCTCCCACTCCGTCCGGGCCTCGATCTCGCGTCGGCCGCGGCGGGTCAGGGTGTAGTAGTTCGTGCGCCGGTCCCGCTGGCCCTTCTCGACGAGGCCCTTCTCGACGAGCGTGTCGAGGTTGGGGTAGAGCCGGCCGTGGTGGATCTCTTTCTCGTAGTAGTCCTCCAGCTCGTCTTTGATCGCGAGCCCGTGGGGCTCGTCCAGGCCGGCGATCACGTAGAGCAGGTCACGCTGAAAACCCGTGAGGTCGTACATGCAACTGACCGGACATTGCCGTTCTAAATAAATAAATATACCGTTATAAACGGCATCGATCAGCGGTTCGACCCCCGCAGTCACTCGATATTTCCGGTTTCGTCGTGTCAGTCGGGCAACTACGACCCACCGGATCGGGTCCGAATCGGCCCGCCGACCGAGGATCCGGGATTTGATATGTCGGATCGGAGCGACGGATGGTCGGGGTCGATCGCCGGAGTCGAGGCCGACGGGAACCTAGACTCGGCTGGGCGATGGACTCGGCCGGGCGTGGACCGGCGGGCGGTGGGGCGCGCGCGGAGCACCGGCCGCGTCGCCGGCGGCGCGATAGTGCTCCGGGTAGCGCAAAGAAGTCGGCGCGCCTGACGCCGGAAAAAGCCGCGTCGCGGCCGAATGGTCCCGCTGACGCTTCGGCCCCTCCGACGACACTCACCTGCGATACAAGTTCGGAGTGATAAAGCTACGAGGACTGTCTATTTGGTGTACTAATCTTGTAACACGTTACCCCGGGATCGAGACCGGGCGGGCGGTCGCGGCCGCGAGCCGGCTCACATGTGCTCTCTTCCAGCACCCAGCCCGAGCGCGCGCTTGAAGGGTGAACAGCTGCCGACGCCGCGGTGAGACATCGTCCTCGTCGTCCGAGCTGCTCGCCGCGAGGAACTCGTACTGCTCCGCCGAATTTCGTCTTCGGAGCGCAATGGGCGCGGCTACGGCGCGTGCCGGGATAGTGTTGTGGGCCCCGGAGATACGCGAGCTGCTCTTCCGGGACGAAGCACCTGCTCAAACCCAAGCGCTCGGTTATAGACGGTTCGATATCAACCGGCGGGGAAACATCTCCAAGCCCCCCAGCCGCTCAGTTATAACGGTCGATATCAGACCCCCGCGGGGAAACATTCCAAAGCCCAGCCGCTCGTTTATAAACGGGTCGTATCACCGCGGGAAGCAATTCCACAAGCCCGAACACAGCCGCGAGGACGGCCACGCCCCGCGTGTGCGCCTCACTTCGGTCGCTGACGCTCCCGTGTTGCGGTTGCTTGCATCGCCTGCGCCGTCCTCGCCGGCTGCCCCTTTGAGTCCCGCCCGGCCTGCACGCACCCTCTCACCCTCCCCCCAGCCTCGCGGACGGCCCGGCGCGGCGTGAGCCGCGCCGGCCGCCGCCTCCCTTCCCTGCGCACAGCACACTCGCGGCCGGCCGAGGGCGGCCGGCTCGCGGCGCGCGCCCTTCCGCACTGCCGAGGCTCAGTTACTAAATACGTCGCGTCGCCGCGGCGGAACCGGTCCGCGAACGATTACGTTGATACGTCGACCGCCGTAGCAGACGAGACGAGGCGACCGTGAAGGCGAGTACCTGAAGGGGCGTCGGCGACTACTCCCCGCGCCTTGCCGTCGCTAACGCCCGGACCGAACCTGCGCGAGTGGGCCCACATCCCGTGGACGCCCCGGCTCCGGACGACGATGGTCCGCCACCAGTCCTGTTCGACCTCCGGCGACGTCCGAACGTTTTCGCGGACACGCCCCCGGCACGCCTACTTCTCGGCCCGCGCGCTACGACGACCCGGCGCCCTCGGACGATGTCGAAGAAGGGGTGGCGTCCCGCCGACCTGATCTCGACCCGTACGCCGAACGCACCTCCCGGAGCGACCCCGAGAACCACCCTCGTACCCCGAGAATCTCGCGAGTGCAAGGAGGCCCCTCCTGCGGCTGCCCCGACCTTCCTCTGCACGACGACCTTCGCCTTCGACGACCTCACCGTCGTGCTCTCCCGCGGGCGCGGCTACCACGTCCACGTCCGCGACGGAGAGCGTGCGGGGCTTCGACAGCGAGGCTGCCCGAGAGTCGTCCGACTACGTCGCGCGAATCGACCCTCGGACACGGAGGGCCTGATCCGGACGGTCTTCCGAGCGCGGGCAAAGCGACGAAGCGCGTGCCTCCCGCACCCGAGGCGGGTGGGGCGCCCGCGTCCACGAGCCCCGTCGAGTAGCGCCGACGAACCTCCGGCGACATGACAGGACGCCCGGCCGCGAGCGCTCTCATGGACTGACGGGAGTCGGCGAAGGGCGGAGCGGAGACGATCCTCCGGCGCGTTCGACCGCGAACCCGACCGCGTCCGCGAGGGCAACGTGAGCGGCGCCCGGGCCGTGCCGCCGCTCGTCTCCAACGCGCTGCGTCGCGCGCGGCCGCCGACCGACACCGCCCGATCCCGACGAACCGTCACCCACCGACACGCGGCGCTCATCCGCTTCCCGGGGACCTCCACGGCGGCTCCGGGCCCCGTCGTCCAGCGCCGATCGAGCGCGACGACCCTGCGACTTCGACCGCTTCGGGACGCGTGCCGGACCAGGTTCGTCGCCGCGAGATTCCGATCGAGGAGCGACGTCGATCGGACGGTAGAATAAACGGCGAGGCCGCGATTAGAGTTGAATCCGGTAGAAACACCGTTCCCAGAGTTCGCCCGGGTCTTCCTCCATGTGCCCGCCGCGAAGCCCGGAAGGCAACCCGGACATGATCGGACGAGCTCAGATCGGCCCAAGCGAAGGAACGCCGCAAGGACAGCCTCCAGCACCTGCGGGACTCCTTCTACGACGACGTGGCCGCCTACGTCGCCGACCTGCGCGCGGCCCGCGACCGCCGCGCCGAACAGGTCGACAAGCCGTTCTCCGACGACGACGTCCGCCGCCTCTCCGACGAGGTCGAGACGGCCGAGGAGGTCGCCGAAGCGCTGTACGAGCGCCGCGTCGGCAAGGTCGTCAAGCTCGCGTCGTTCGCGGCGGCCGACATGCCGGTCGACGCCGACGGCATGACGACCGAGGAGCGGAAGCTGTTCGACGACCTCGTCGACCGCATCGGCGAGAACAAATCGCGCGTGCTCGACGTGCTCTCCGGCGAGGTGTCGGTGGACCAGTCCGCGTCCGGATCGGCGTCCGGAACGGGGTCCGAGCTCGAACCGGCGTCCGCGCCCGACGGTGCCTCGGCGGAGCGGGGGCCGACGGAGAGCGCCGCGCCCGACGCTCCCGAGGAGCCGGCGCCGCCCGCGCCGGACCCGGAGCCCGCCGATCGGTCGAACCCCATCGAACAGGCGGACGCGGCCGAAGACGAGTCTGGCGGGGTCGCCGACGCGCTCGCCGGCGCCATGGGCGGCGGGGACGACGAGGTCGCCGACGCGCTCGACGCGACGCCCGGCGAGACGGCGGAGTCGTCCGACCTGCCCCCGACCGACGCGCCGGAGCGCAACGCGAACGACGTCGCCGGCGACGGCGCCACCACCGACGGCGGCCCGACCGCGGTCCCGACGGAGCCCGCGCCTCCCGGAGCGCCCGGCGGCGACGGACGCGCGGCCGCGGACGACGTCGGTTCGACCGACGAAACGGGCGCGTCTCCCGGAGCCGAGTCGACCCGCGCGGCCGAGTCGGTCGACGACGACCGCGCGACCGTCCGTATCACCCGCGACATCGGCGCCATCTTCGGCGTCGACGAGCGGGAGTACGACCTCGCGAGCGAGGACGTCGTGAGCCTCCCCGTCGAGAACGCGGCGCCCCTCGTCGAGCGGGACGCCGCGGAGCGGCTCGACTGACCGCCGTCGATGGGCGGTGACGCCGCGGCAGGTGTCTCGGACGCCGAGACGACCGCCCGAGTCCGGGCTCTCGGCGCGGCGGCGACGCTCCTCGCGCTCGGCGGCATCGCGGCCGCGGTCCTCCTCGACCCGACGTTCTCGTGGACGAGCGACGCGCTCTCCGACCTGGGGGTCCGCGATCCGAGCGCGCCCGTCTTCAATTTGGGGCTGATCCTCGGCGGCGCCGTCGGCGTCGGGTACGCGGTCGAACTCGGGCGGGCGCTCGGCGGTCGGACCGGCGCGCTCCGCGCGGCCGTCCTCGCGATCGCGATGGTCGCGATGGCCGGCGTCGGCGCCTTCGACCTCACGGAACCGCTCCACGGCCCGTCGGCGATCGGCTTCTACGGCCTCGTCACCGTCGCCTTCGCCGTCGACGGGGTCGTTCGGAGGGCGACCGCGACTGGGCGGGCGACCCTCGCGTTCGTCCCGGTCCACGTCGCGGTCTGGGCGACGTTCCTCGCGGGGTGGTGGCCGGTGACGGGGCTCGCGCTGCCGGAGCTCCCGGGCGCGCTCGTGCTCGCGGCGTGGGTGTGGATCCTCGGGCCGGCGCCGGTCGTCGGAGCGGTCGCGGCACGGTTCGACGGCGTCGGGGGCGACGGTAGCACCGGAGGCAGCGAGACCGACGAGCACTAACGCCGCGGGCGGCTATCTATCGGCGATGGAGGTCGAGTTCCTCGGCGGCGCCCGCGAGGTCGGTCGGAGCGCGGTCCTCGTCGACGACGCGCTGCTCCTCGACTACGGCCTGTTGACCGCGGACCCCCCGCAGTACCCGGTCCGCGACCCCGAGCCCGACGCGGTCGTCGTCTCGCACGGGCACCTCGACCACGCCGGCGCGGTGCCGGCCCTGCTGAAGGGCGACCGGCGGCCGGCGGTCCACTGGACGCCGCCGACCGCGGACCTGACGCGAACGCTCGCGCGCGACACGCTCAAACTCCACGGCAACAGCCCGCTGTGTCCCTTCTCCGAGGAGCACGTCGCGCGGGTCGGCGAGGTCGAGGAGCGACACGCCTACCGAGAGCCGTTCCCCGTCGAGGCGGGGGGGACGGAGTACGAGGTGACGCTGTTCGACGCGGGACACATCCCGGGGTCCGCGCACCTGGTCGTCGACGACGGCGACGATCGACTGCTGTACACCGGCGACTTCCACACCGACGACCAGCGGCTCGTGTCGGGGACGACGGCGCGGCCCGACGCCGACGCCGTGATCTGCGAGTCGACGTACGCGGACGTGACCCACGAGGACCGCCGCGCGGTGGAGGACCGCTGGGCCGAGAGCACGGAGACGACGATCTGGGAGGGCGGGACCGTCGTCGCGCCGGCGTTCGCGATCGGGCGGACGCAGGAGATCATGCTCGTCGCCGAGGCGAACGGCCTCACCCCCTACGTCGACGGGATGGGGGTCGAGGTGACGCGGCTCGTCCGGCGGTATCCCGAGTTCCTGCGCGACCCCGAGGCGCTCCGCCGCGCCAAGGGCGCCGCGCGCTTCGTCACCGGCCGCGACGGCCAGCGCGAGCGGATCGCCGCCGACAACGAGCTGATAATCACCACGTCGGGGATGCTCGCGGGCGGTCCGGTCCACTCGTACCTCCCGAAGATCCGGGGCAGCCCGGCGAACCTCGTGACGCTGACGGGGTATCAGGTCGAGGGGACGCCGGGCCGCGAGCTCCAGGAACACGGGCGGCTCGAGATAAACGGCCAGGTGCGTCCCGTCAGTGCCAGGGTGGAGTCGTACGACTTCTCCGCGCACGCCGATCGCGAGGGACTGGAGTCGTTCCTCGAGTCGTACCGCGGCGCGCGGGTGCTGGTGAACCACGGCGACCGCTGCGAGGCGTTCGCCGAGGACCTCGGCGCGGACGGGTTCGACGCGAGCGCGCCCGAGATCGGGGAGCGGGTGGAGCTGTAGAAGCGGTCAGTCGTCGCTTTCGTCGACGACGGACGTGTTCGACACGGTCGCGGCGTCCAGCGGAACGTCGGTGAAGCGGACGCCGCGCCCCGCTTCGGGGTCAGCGTGTTGCTCTCCGTTCCATCCCGGGTGGAAGAACGCGACCCCTCGATCGGGGAGTTCGACGGCCGCGATCCGCTCGTTCGAGACGCCGGGAAGCTGCGACTGCACCGGCTTCGAGGTGTTCAGGCGGTCGACCGTCACGGACCGTATCGGTCCCTCGGGGCCGCCCTCGCCCGGATTCGCCGCCGTGAGCCAGACGGTCGCCTCGACGGCCCCGTCCATTCCGTTCGTCTCGACGCGTACGTTCCCGACGCCCGCGTATCGGACTCCCGTCACCGTCGGTCCCGTCGGCACGCAGGTCACGGTGTGGGTGCGGTCCAGCGAGACGCCGACCCCGCCGCCGTTCGCGTCGACGTCGAACGCGAGCGGGACCGCCTCTCGCTCCGGACAGCGCAGCGTGACGTCGACCGCGGCGGCGCTCCCCCGCTCCAGCGACGAGGGCGGCTCGACCGACTCGATCGTCGCGTCCGTCGCTCCGGGGTCCGCGATCGAGACGTCGACGTCGAACTCGCCGAGGTCGCCGCCGAACCGGTTCCGGTACTCGACGACGGCCGCGGACTCGCCGTCGCGGACCTCGTCGGCGAGCGGCTCGTAGCCGAGGTACGCGCTCGCGTCGTCCGTCACGTTGACCGCGAGCCCGCGGTCGGCCTCCATCGCAGAGAACCCCACGGTACCGAACACCAGCCCGACGGCCGCCGCGAGTACGAGCACGAGGCTCAGCGTCCGGAGGGCGCTCGCGTCGGCCGTCGGCGTCCGGGCGGTCGCGCTCATGTGCCCTCGGAGAGCTCGGGCGGTTTCTCGGAGTTCCCGAGGCGCGCTCGGCGGCCGACGACGCGGTGGGCGGCGGCGGAGATCCCGAAGGCGGTGGCGGTGAACGCCCCCACGTCGATCGCGTCGAGCCCCGCGAACCCCGGCGTTCCGGTCGCGACGGCGGCGAGGAGCGAGACGGCGACGCCCGCGAGCCCGACGTAGTAGAGGCTCCACGGGATCTCCCGGCTGCGGAGGACCTCGACGTAGATGTCGAGTTCCTCCAGCTCGGGCGTCGGCTCGACGAGGTTCGCCTCCTCGTCGACCGTCACCACGTTCTTCTCCTCCAGCTTCGGGAGGTGCGTGCGCCGGAGCGTGCTGTACACGTTCCGGCGGTCCTCGTACCGGACCGCCTCCGGGTCGACGTCGCGCTCCCACGCGGTGACGTGCACGGAGAGCTCGGCGACGTCGATCGGCTCCTCCGCGCGCTTGAGCGCGTGGATGACGAAGCGGCGCCGCCTGTTCGACAGCACCTCGAAGACCTCGTCCTCGGACAGTTCACCTCCGTTTCGGCTCGATTCGTCCGTCGTGGCAGCGGTCGATGTCATCGATGTGAGCACCCTGGTTCCCCGCCGGCGGATCTCCCTCCTCGAACCGGCGATTTTCGCTTGTAACGTGTGCGAGATACTATCATAAATGAGTAGGATAGTTAACC
Organism: Halorubrum sp. Ib24; assembly: GCF_002252745.1. NCBI lineage: Archaea > Methanobacteriati > Methanobacteriota > Halobacteria > Halobacteriales > Haloferacaceae > Halorubrum > Halorubrum sp. Ib24. Next base: position 16,320 of record NZ_NHOX01000011.1, read on the forward strand.
TGTCAATGTCGTTTTTCTGTTAGGAGCAGGCGATGATCGGCGGTCAGACGGGGAGCACCTGAATCCGGTACGAACGCCCGACCGGATCTTCAGGGGACCGTTGAACAGCTAATCCACTCCCTGAAGCGAATTAGGGGCTCTTTATCGCTGTTTCGGGGCGACGCCGGACGGGCGACGAGGAGCGCCCGAAGCGCATCGAGCCGCGCGAGTCACGCAACGAGGAGTGGATGCAAACATGTCGAGAATATCATAACGAAGTACCACCACCCGTATGTGTTATCCAAGCACTCCCGGTCCGGACGCCCGGGCTGCGGGGGTGCGCCAACACAGGTGAGATACGACATGGAACGACGCAAATTCGTGATCGGTCTGGGTGCATTGGCTTCGGGAGCAGCGGCCGCGACGGGTACTGGGGCGTTTACCGCCGCGGAACTCGACGGTCGAGAAGCAAACATCGGTGTCGTCAACGACAGCAACGGCCTCATCGGACTACAGTCTGGAACCAGCGAATACGTCACCAACAGCGGTGGAAGCGGTAACGAGCTGATGATCGACTTCGATCCGGATGACGACGGAACCGGTATCAACCCTGACTCTACGTATCAGGTCGGTGGGCTCGGTGAGTTCGATTCCGGCAACGTTGACTACGTTCCCGGTGACCCGACCGCGAGCCCGTCTGTCGGCGACGTCGCCATCGATACGGACACCAGCATCGAAACTGAGCACGCGTTCAAGGTGATGAATCAGACGAACAGTACGAAACAGATCGAAGTCACCTATGACCCGAATTCATCATTCCCGTCCGGTGCTCGACTCTACTTGGTTGCGTACTACGAGGAAGGAGACGATGACGGTAATTCCTCGCAGGAAGAAGGACTCGTGGTCGGAGACGTAACGAACGGTGACAACCCGAAAGCGGCTAGTATCATATTCGCTGACCAGCAATACTCTGACCCCGTCGGAGCAGGAGACGAATTCTACGTCACAATTATTGTTGACGTGGATGAGGTCAGTTCCAGCACTGATCTCGGTGGTTCTCTCACCGTCCGCGCAGGGAGCCACGACGACTTCACCAACGCCGACTCATAAACCGGACTCCGACACAGGTACGTTATTATGAACCGACGCGACGTCGTGGTCGGACTGGGAGCGCTTGTCGGTACGGGAGCCACGGCTTCCGGCACCGGTGCGTTCGGTGCCGCAGAGGTCTCCCGGCGGGCGGAGATCGACGTCGTCGACGACAGCGACGGGTTAGTCGGATTGGTCGCGAACGAAGCGGTCGCGGGCGTCCGGATGAGCACCGGTGGCGAACTGACGGTCTCGATCGGTGACGGCGATCCCGGAGTGAACGTCAGTTCGGTGTACCAGTTCGGAGCGTTCGTTTCCGACGACGACATCGACGGTATCACGGGTGACACGTTCTCCGCGGTCACGGACGACGACCCCGCAGATATGAGCGACGGCCAGGACTCGCTCGAATCCGCGTTCGTCGTCGTGAATCAGTCCGCCGAGGACCTTTCCGTCGCGATCGACTTCGAGCTGAGAGACGACATCGACGGGAACACCGAGTACGCCTTCGAGCTACAGTCCTCGCAAGGCGGCGCCGGCGCACGGGAGGGTCTCGCGACGAGTCCGATCACCGGCCGGCTCACCGCCCAGCTGGCCACCGGCGAGTCGATCGGCGTCTCGTTCATCATCAATGCGCTGGACGGAACGACGGCGGACGAGATTTCCGGGAGCCTGAGCGTCTCGGCGACGGCCGTATAGCGGCCGTCCTCTTTATCGACGATCGAGAGAACCGTCCGACTGGTTCGCGGGTACGGAAAAGCGTCGAGTAACGACTCTCGGAGAGCGCGACCGAGGGAACAAGTGCGAGACCGACCGAAATCGAGGTGTCGCTTACTTCCCGCCGTCGGTGTACGCCCAGTCGTCGAGCACGCGCTCGGCGGTCGCGTCCGCCTCGGCCGGGGTGACCCGATTGCCGGCGACGACCTCGTCGGCGAGGTCGCAGGCGAGGTCGTACACGGCCGCGCCGTCGGCGCGCTCGGCGACGCGCTCGAACGTCGGCCGGTAGCCGGCGGCCGTCCGCTGTCCGGTCTCGTCGAGGGAGGCGTCGATCGCGTACTCGAGCTGACGGACCGCTTCTGCTGGTTCCATACACACGTGATCGCGTGCTTCGCACTTAAGTGTACTCGGATTCAGAATTGAGTTAATACTCTCGCGGCGACCGGGCCTCCGCGGCGGCGGAGCCGCGGGACCGGGGTCGTCGATCGACGTTTATAGGCGTCGTGGCGCCCCAGAGCGTTCATGACCGACGCAGACGAGCGGGCGGCCGTCGCCGAGCGCGCGGCCCGGGCGGGCGGCCGCGTGGCGCACGACCACTTCCGGAGCGACATCGCCGTCGAGAGCAAGGGCGAGGACGACGTGGTGACGGAGGCCGACCGGGCCGCCCAGCGCACCGTGATCGAGTCGATCCGCGACTCGTTCCCGGACGACGCGTTCGTCGGCGAAGAGGAGGACGAGCGCAAGACCGTCCCCGACGAGGGCGCGTCGTGGGTGATCGACCCCATCGACGGCACGCACAACTACGTCCGGGACATCCGGATGTGGGGCACCGCGGTCGCGGCCGTCGTCGACGGCGAGCCCGTCGCGGCCGCCACGGTCTGCCCCGCGCTCGGCGACGTGTACACCGCCGACGGCGACGGGGCGTACCGCAACGGCGACCCGATCGCGGTCAACGACGTCGCCGACCCGCACCGGGCCGCCGTCAGCCCGACGCTGTGGTGGGACCACGACGCGCGCGACGAGTACGCCGCCGCCTGCGAGGCGATCGTCCGGCGGTTCGCCGACATGCGCCGGTTCGGCGCCGCGCAGGTCGTCCTCCCCACCGTCGCCGCGGGCGGGCTGGAAGGCGTCGTCTCGAACCTGCGGGCGAACCCCTGGGACTCGGTCGGCGGGGTCTTCATGATCCGACAGGCCGGCGGGCGCGTCACCGACCTGGAGGGGAACCGCTGGCGACACGACTCGACGGGGCTCGTCGCCTCGAACGGGAGCCTCCACGACGAGGTGCTCGCCGCCGCGCGCGAGATCGAGGATTTGGACTGAGGCCGGTTGCTTATAAATAATCGAAGCGGTGGCGCGCGCCTCCGAGCGGGCCGATGGCCCGCGAGGAGCGCGTGCGAGGGAGTCGGACCGGCGCGACCGCGCCGGTCCGGCGAGGCTGGGGAGGCGTGAGGCTGCGGTGCGGGGTGGGACTCAAAGGGGCAGCCGGGAGGGCGAAGCACGGCGACGGAAGCACCGCAGGAACGAGCGCAGCGAGTGACGAGGAGCGCACCGAGCCGCGCGAACCCTCCCGGCTGGGGCTTTGGAGGTGTTCACCGGTGATCCAGTATCGATCACGTACAGCCGAGGGTTCAAATCCGACGCCGCCGAACGCCGCGACATGTACGCGGTCGTCGGCTGCAACGAGTGCGCGGCCATGTGGCTCCTCTCTGACCCCCGGACCAGCGACAGCGCGACCTGCCCGCGCTGCGGGAAGACGCACCGGACGGCGAAGCTCAAGCGGTTCTTCGAGTCTGAGGACCGGGCGGCGGCCCGCGAGGCCCGGGCCGCCCTGCTCGCGAAGAAGCGGGACGAGAGCGCGGCGTTCGCCGAGATCGACCACGTCTCGGAGCTCGAACGCGCCGTCGACGACGCCGGGGTCGGCGACCGGGAGTACCTCGAGGCGAGCGGGATCGACGCCGACGCCGTCGACGAGGCCGGCGCCCGCGCCGAGGGCGGCGGGTCGAGTTCGCGGACGCGGACCGAACTCGTCCGCGACGCGGTCGAGGCCGCCGCGGAGCCGACCGAGGAGAACGTCGTCGCGCACGCGAGCGAGCGCGGCGTCCCCGCCGAGACGGCCCGCGAGATCCTGACGAGGCTGACCCGACGGGGAGAGCTCTCCGAGTCGCGGGGCCGGTACAGGGTGGTGTGAACCGGCCGCGGCGGCGGTCGGCGACGCGGTCGAGCGGTCCGAACTCGACAAAGCACTTATATCGCCGGTTTGACGTTCGGCGTATGGACACGCGAACTGCCCTCCTGGCGGCCGCGGCCGCGGTGCTCGTCGTGAGCGCGGTCGGGGTCGTCGCCGCGCCGGACGCCCTCGACGATCCCCGCGAGGAGAACGAGCGCCCCGGCGACGTCCGTATCGCCGGCATCGTCGTGTCGCCGGGCGAGGTGCGCGGCGAGACGGCCGAACTCCGGCTCGGCGTCGACCTCCGGCACCGGGGGCCGGCCGTCGAGAACGTCACCGTGCGCCACCGCGCGATCGGCGCCGACTCGGGACTGCTCGTCGACGAGACGACGGTCGACGTCGGCGAGGTCGACGGCGGCGGCGAGCGGACGATCAACGGCTCCGTCGACGTGGAGCGCGCGGGCGGCTACCGGATCGAGACCGCCGTGTTCGCCGACGGCGAGCGCGTCGAGACGCGGACGACCCGCGTCGGCGGCGTGGCCGCGCTCACGCCCGACTACGCCGACACGCGGGTCGGATTCACCGACGGGAACGTCTGGCCGACGGTCGCGGTGAGCGTGCGCGAGGCGGACAACGCCACCGCGACGCTGTCGGTCTCGGTCTCGGTGACCAACCGCGGCGACGCGGCCTCCGACCCCCTCGATCTCCGGCTGTTGATGCGGCAGGCCGAGTCGAACGTGATCGCCGACGAGGCCCGGGAGACCGTCGGGTCGGTCCGGCCCGGCAGGACCGAAACGGTGACGACCACCGTCGAGGTGCCCGCGAACTACAACTACTACGTCGACGCCGCGCTGTGGAGCGACGACGTCCTCATCGACGAGACGCAGGGCGTCGCCAACCTGAACCCGCGAGAGACGATCGACGCCGACGAGAGCGTCGAGGAGGTGGAGTTCTCGGTGGAGGACTTCGCGGACGGCGGTGCGGGCGGCGACGACGGCGCCGACGGTGAGCGGCCCCGCGACGACGGGAGCACCGACGACGGCACGCCGGGCTTCGGCCCGGTCGCCGCGCTCGCCGCGCTCCTCGCGGCGGCGCTGTACGCCCGGAGGCGACCATGACCGACGACGAGCGCCCCGGCCCGGCGGAGGGCGAACGGACGACCGAATTCGACGACGACCGACCCGCGACCGACCGCGACGACGACCGACCCGCGACTCAACCCATGACCGACACCGACGACGACACGACCGAACCGGGCGAACCGATCGCGGCAGCCGGATCGAGCGACGAGGGGATCGGGCGGCTTCCGACCGAGCGCCTCCGCGGGATCCTCGACCGCGTCGGCCTCGCGGCGCTCGTGCTCCTGGCGCTGATCGCCGGGTGGGGCTTCTACAGCCAGACGGGCGTCGCGATCCGGACGTGGCTCGATTCGGCCTACCAGCCGATCGCGCTGGCGGCGTTCAACCTCGCGATAGTCCTGATCGCGCTCGCCGGCGTGGCCCACCAGCTCTCGCGCATCCGGGCGAACGAGTAGTCGAGACGTCGGGCGGTCCCGGCTCGACGGGTCACGGGCCCGTCGCGCCCTACTCCTCCGGCAGGTCGTCCGTGCTGGCGGGGATCCGCTCCACCTGCCCCGCGAGCGTCGCCGCGTCGCCGGCGACAGTGGAGGCCTCGACGCCGGCCTCGTTCGCGACCAGTCGCACGTGCGCCGCGAGCAGCGCGAGCGCGCGGAGCCCCTCGCCCTCGGGGCCGTCGTCGGCCCGCTGCGCGAACGTCGTGTCGACCTCGCCGTCGCGGACGACGCCGACGTGAACCGCCTCGACGTCGTCGCCGTCGAGGAGCGCGCGGGCGCGGTCGAGTTCGGCGGCGAACGCGTCGCCGCCGGCGGTCTCGTCGCCGGCGGACGCGCCGTCGCCGGACGGGGTCCCGTCAGCGGGCGTCGTGTCGTCGCTCATGGAGGGACGTACGCGGAGCCGAGGCAAAAGCGCGGCGTTCGCGCACCCGTGAGCGCTGCCGAACGGGAGCGTCGAAGCGCGAAAAGCGGCGGCGCGCGGGGTGAGGCGTTACTCGTCGGGGCGCGGACGGGCGATGAACAGCGCCTCCTCGAGCGTGAACGGGTCGTACACCGACTGGTGGCAGACGCAGTAGGTCCCGTTCTCGGCGTCGTACCGGGCGGACTCCTCTAACACCTTGTAGTCGGGAATACAGCAGAAGTGCGTGCAGACGTTGAGGTACGCGATGAACCCCTGGTCGGTGGAGGCCTCGAGCCACTCGTCGTCGGAGTTCGCGACGGCCTCTTCGATCCGCGGCGAGCGGATGACGATCGCGTTCAGGTTCGTCTCGGCGTCCTCGGACCGCCACGTGACCGAGGCCGGCTTCCCGACGCCGTCGTCGCCGATCCCGTTGCCCCACGTGTCGTAGTTTCCGAAGTCGTCGACGTGGATCTTATCGCCGGCCTCGTACGTCTCGTCCTGCCAGTCGTACTTCCCGGGGGCGGCGCGGAACAGGTTGTCCGACTCGAAGTCGGGCGCGATGTTCTCCTGGGACTCGACGCCGCAGTACTGGAACCACTCGCCGGAGTACGTCTTCCCGCCGAGGTCCTGCTGTGCGACCTGGATCTCCTGTCCCTCCTGCGTGACCGTCGTCGTCTCGGGCCAGATGCCCTCGATGTATCCGTCGTCGGTCACCTGCAGGGGAATCTGCGGGAGCCCGCGCGGCGCCGGACCGCCGGTCTTCGCGATCGTCGTCGCGACCGTCGAACCGCCGCCGACCCCACCGGCGGTGGTCAGCGTGTTCACGGTCGCCGACCCCATCGCCCCGACGCCCGCGAGGGCCGCGCCCCCGACGACGCCCTTGACGAAGCGCCGCCGGCCGGACTCGGCCGGATACTTGTCGGACTTACTCATACGCGAGGTTCGGGATGGATCGGTAAAAAGGGTGACGAACCGGCCACCGAAGCGGCGGATCGGTCGGACCGACCCGAAGCGGCTCGTCCGGCCGAGCGGAATCGACCGATCCGAACCGATCCGCTCCCCCGAGTGTCGCGACGGACGACCGCTCGCCCGATCGGCGCACGATCGATCGGGATATTCACTCGGAGCCGAGGCAAACATTCGTTCAGACATCGCCTTTAACCCGCGGCGACGGGTGTAACTGTGGTATGGAGTTGCACAATCGAGACGTACGGACGGACGTCCGGGAGCTCGGCGCGCTCGTGGGGGACGTCCTCTCCGCACAGGCCTCCACGGAAGCGTACGAGACGGTGGAAGACCTCCGGAACGCGTCGATCCGATACCGCCGCGGCGACGCGGAGAGCCGGGCCGGGCTCCACGAGTCAGTCGACGGGCTCTCGTCGAACCGCGAGGAGATCGTCGCCCGCGCGTTCACCACCTACTTCGAACTGATCAACCTCGCCGAGGAGCGCGAGCGCGTCCGCGCCATTCGGAACGCCGACGACGAGGGCGCCCTCCACGACTCCTTCGAGGCCACCGTCGAGGAGTTCGCGGAGCAGGGAGTCGAACCCGAGGAGCTACGCGAGCTGCTGGAGGACGTGCTCATCGAGCCCACCTTCACCGCCCACCCGACCGAGGCCCGCCGGGCGACGGTGAAGGCGAAGCTCCGGTCGATCGCTAACCACCTTGAGGAGCTCGACGAGCGCAACCTCACCGAGCGTGAGCGAAACGCGATCTGGCGCGACGTCACCGCCGAGGTGACGAGCCTCTGGGGCACCCGACAGGTTCGCCAGCGCCGCCCGGAGCCCGAAGACGAGGCCCGAAACGTCGGCTGGTACCTGGAGAACACCCTCTTCGATGTCGTCGGCGACGCCGACGAGGAGTTCGAGGAAACCATTTCGAGCGAGTACGACGACATCGACTGTCCGAAGCTCTTCGAGTTCCGCTCGTGGGCGGGGTCGGACCGCGACGGCAACCCCTTCGTGACGCCCGAGGTCACCGACGAGACGCTCGAACGGCAGCGGTCGGTCGCCATCGAAAAGTACCGTGACCGGTGTAAGCGGCTCTCCGCCGTGTTGAGCCAAGACGGCGAACGGTACGCGATCGACGACCGGCTCACGGAGTCGCTCGCGGCCGACGCCGAGCGCTTCCCGACCGTCGTCGAGGAGGCCCGCGAGCGCTACCCCGACGAGCCGTACCGCCAGAAGCTCCGCCTGATGCGCGAGCGACTCGACCGCGTCGACGACGTGCGCCCCGGTGAGTACCCCGACGGCGACGCGTTCCTCGCCGACCTCGACGTCATCGCCGAGTCGCTCCGGGCCGACGGGCAGGACGCGGTCCGCGAGTCGTTCGTCGAGCCGCTCCGCCGACAGGTGGACACGTTCGGCTTCACGCTCGCCTCGCTCGACCTCCGCGACCACCGCGAGAACCACACCGAGGCCGTCGCCGAGGCGGTCGCCAGCGAGGGCGTCGACTACCGCGGGATGGACGAGGACGCGCGAGAGGAGTTCCTCACCGAAGCGATCCTCCAGGACGACCCCGTCGTCGACACCGACGAACCGGGCGACATCTCCGACACGACGGAGCGCGTGCTGGAGCGGTTCAGCGAGCTCGCCGAGTGGCAAGACGAGTACGGCCAGCAGGCGATCGACACCTACTGCATCTCGATGACGGAGGAGCCGAGCCACGTGCTGGAGGTCCTGTTCTTGGCCGACCAGGTCGGCGCCGTCTCGCTGCCGGACCACTGCGGGCTCGACGTCGTCCCACTGTTGGAGACCGAGTCCGCGCTCAACGGCGCCGAGCGCATCCTCGGGGCGCTGTTCGACAACGAGGCGTACGCGACCGCGCTGGAGGTCCGCGGGGACCTGCAGGAGGTGATGCTCGGCTACTCCGACTCCAACAAGGAGAACGGGTTCCTCGCCGCGAACTGGGACCTCTACGAGAACCAGCGCCGGATCGCGCGGTTCTGCCGCGAGGAGGACGTCACGCTCCGGCTGTTCCACGGGCGGGGCGGCTCCATCTCCCGCGGCGGCGGCCCGATGAACGAGGCGCTACTCGCGCTGCCGAACGAGACCGTCACCGGACAGGTGAAGTTCACCGAGCAGGGCGAGGCGATCGCCGAGAAGTACGCCAACCCGCGGATCGCCGAGCGCGAGCTCGAGCAGATGCTCGACGCGCAGATCCGCGCCCGCCACGAGGCCAACGAGGAGCCCACGGAGGACGTCCCCGAGGCGTGGGTCGACGCGATGGAGACGATGGCGCCCGCGGCCCGCGAGACGTACCGCGACCTGCTGAACACCGACGGGTTCGTCTCCTACTTCGGACAGGCGACCCCCATCTCCGTCGTCGAGGACCTCAACCTCGGCTCGCGGCCCGCCTCTCGCTCCGGCGAACGCACCGTCGAAGACCTGCGCGCCATTCCGTGGGTGTTCTCGTGGACGCAGACGCGGCTCATCCTCCCCGGCTGGTACTCGCTCGCCTCCGGCATCGACGCTTACCTCGACGAGGTCGGCGAGGAGGCGGGGCTCGAAACGCTGCGCGAGATGTACGAGGAGTGGCCGTTCTTCCGCACGACCCTCGACAACGCCGGCCTCGCGCTCGCCCGCACGGAGCCGGAGATCGCCGCCGAGTACGCCGACCTCGCCGACGACGAGCTCCGCGAGCGCTTCTTCCCCGAGCTCATCGGCGAGTACGAGCGCGGGCGCGAGCTCGTCTTGGCGATCAGCGGTCGCGACCAGCTCCTCCGCCGCGAGTGGCTCGAGGAGAGCCTCGACCGTCGGAACCCCTACGTCGACCCGCTGAACCTGCTGCAGGCGAACCTGCTCGGACGGACCCACCGGACGGAGGAAGAGGAGCGCACCCTCCGGCTCACCGTCAACGGTATCGCCGCCGGGATGAAGAACACGGGATAGCGCGTCGTCGACTCGCCGACGGGCCGTCTACTCTTTTCCGCCGTTCAGACCGATAGCCGCCGCTTCGACGAACCGGTCGCGATGACGTCGAGGGGGTAGCTCCAATGACGATTAGAGATTTCGTATAGCGTTATTCAATATATTGCTTCGGATACGGGGCAAACCGCATCGAGCATCAACACGCGGTAGGCGGCGCTCTCCGGCCTGATATCGGGATCTGAACCAGAACGAGGAGCTGAACGAGTATCGCGAGCCGTCGCTCGGCGGGGCGAACGGAGCGAAAAGGCGAATCGCTATCTACGCGTAGCGCTCGAGTTCCGGGCGGTCGAGGTCCTCGAAGACCTCTGCGGCGACTTCGGAGAGGAACGCTTCGCCCTCGTCGGAGACGCGGCGGCCCTCGCCGGCGGCGGTCGTGACGAGCCCCTCCTCTTCGAGGGCCTGCAGCGACGCGCGGATCAGCTTGCGGGAGCCGGAGGAGTGGCGGCCCGGTCGAACGATGTACCGGTTCGAACCGCGTTTCTTCGAGCCGTACTCGGTGGCGAGCCGCTCGATGCCGATCGGCTCGTTCTGGGCGACCTTCCGGAGGAGGCTCGCGGAGCGCACGTACCAGAAGTCCTCCTGCTCCGGCGGGAGCTCCTTGCCCGAACCGCTCTTGGCGAACTCGACCCACTCGGGCTCGTCGATCCGGTCCTCGAGTCGCGCGGCGACCTCCTCGATGAGGGCGTCGGCCGGCACGTCGTAGATGGTTACCATTGAGTACCGATTCACCCTAGCGTCGTTTAAAACCATCGTATCGGGAGAGCCCCGTGGTAGCCGTTTTCACGGGGTTGCGGCCCTCTACCGGGTCCTCGGCCGACGGGACCGAAGGCGGGCCGCGGCCGGGACGCGCTACTCGACGTACTCGTACTTGCGCTCGTTCATCCGACCCCAACCGGTGAAGACGAACTCCCCGTCCGGCTGGGTGAACTCCTCGATCTCGCGTTCCACGTCCATGTCGTACTCGTGGACGTCGTGGACGTCCTCGTACTCGTCCCACGTGAGGTCGTAGCGGGCCGCGAGCTGATCGTCGATGTCGAGGCCCTCGATCTCCGCGCGCCACCCCTCTCGGACCGTCTCCGCGTGGATCTCCGCCTGCGCGCCGGAGCCGTATGAGGCGACGAGCAGCGTCTCGTCCACGAACGAGCGGTCGAGCGCCAGGGCGTCGCGCAGCGCGCTGACGCGGGCGATGTGGACCGAGCTCGTGTACCAGTTCCCGACCTCCCGAGAGAGGCCCAGCGTGGGCTCCACGACGGTGTCGTACCACGTCTGGTACTGCTCCGTCGTCTTCAGGTCGTCCATGTAGTCCCTGATGGCCCCCTCGTACGCCTCGCGGTCCGCGAAGTCGTCCTCGCGGGGTTGGCGGCCGATCTCCGCGGCGAGCTCGTCCTCGTACTCGGTGTCGCGGATGACGTGCCGGTACGCGAGCAGGGCCGCCTTCCGGACCATGCCCGGGAACGGCGTGTGGAACGGGGCGTACGCGAAGTCGTCGAGCTCGATGTCGTCGGTGACGGACTCGTAATCCTCGAGCGCCTCCCGCATCCGGGCGAGATACACCTGCACGGAGCGTTTCCCGTCGACGCTGGGGAACTGCTGGTTCGGCTTCAGGAAGTCCGTCTCGTCTTTCGAGCCGTACCCCTGGTCGGTCGAGAGCGCGACGATGGAGGGGTCCTCGTCGATCAGCATCGCGACGGCGCCGGCCCCCTGCGTCGCCTCGCCGGGGTCGCCCCGGGCGTACAGCGCGGTGTCCGTCGTTATGACGAGCGCGGGCCGATTGCGGTTCCGCCCGGCGCGGATCCAGTTGTACGCGTCGTCTATCGCCTGCGTCCCCGCCAGACAGGCGAACTTACGCTCGCCCTTGTTGGCGTGAGTGAAGTCGCCGTCGTACACCTGCTCCAGACAGCCCGCGATGTACGTCGACACCGGCTTCGAGTGGTCGAACGCCGACTCCGTGGCGACATCGATCCGGCCGACGTCTTCGGGCTCTAGCCCCTTGCGGTCCATCAGCCCCTTCGCGGCGTTCGCGCCCATCGTGACGATGTCCTCGTAGACATCCGGGAACGAGGAGTTGTTGAGCCCGAGCCCCTTCGTGTACTTCTCCGGGTCGTCGCCCTTCTGCGGCGCGAACGTGCCGGGCAAGTCGAGCTTGAGCTTTCCGGTCCAGATCTCGACGGCGTCGATGCCGACTTCGGTCATACACGGTCGTTCATTGGGCCGGCATTTGGGTTTGTCGATGGGTGTTTACGTCGATTGTGGAACCCACTCCGATTTTACCGGTGTTGTACTGAGATTTTTATTTGTATCTGACGATTCTTCTGTTGTGTAATATAATAAACAATCAGCTGTTAGGTTATTTCACTAATTCTTGTACGCGAGGCGGGCCTAGCCACCGCCACCGCCACTATCGGAGAACGTGTCAGTGGCACTCCCCCCGTCGCTTCGGCTGAACGTAACACTATATTCACCTTTGTCGCCATTAGAGTAGGCTACGCTGGTAACTTCCAATTGAATTTGCTCACCTGGAGAAATATCTTGATTAGCAGTGTATCTGACCACTGCAGCGTTAGTATTCTTTGTCGTAAATTGAACACTTCCTTTATTTTCTGATCCTCCAACCAAGTTGACACTAGAGGAACCGTAATTAAAGTCGCCTTGTTGTGCAGCACTCAGATCGATAGTAACGGATTCACCACTTGAGAGAGTACTGTTTACTGTGAATGTCAGATTTTGATCACCCGACCCGTTGTTTTTCGGCAGATCAAAGGCTTCTACAGCCGTAAAGCCTTGAGGTTGAGCAGATCCACCACCGTCGCCACCGTCAGCTCCACCATTGCCTCCCCCGGCATCGTCGGAATTCTGAGTCGGTTCTTCCGGAGCTTCCCCCACACCAACCGTATCCACGGTCAGGTTCTCGGCGGTCGTATTGAGCGTCAGATTGTAAACGTCGTCCTCATTCGCGTCGTCAGTAATCCCGCCATAGACCTCGCTATCGGTCGGGAGATCGGTCTTGGTCTCCCAGTCGTTCTCACTCAACCGCGTCGGAAGAGTCACCGTGAGGTTACCGTCGGGAAGCGTCTCGGTAACGTTCTCTGCCGGGCGAAATTCGAGCGTCACCCGACCGGTCCCGCTCCGGCGGAACTCGTTCTGGAGGGCCACGACCTGTACCCCTCCTTCGGAATCGACGAGTTCCTGATCTTCGATCACCGCGATTCCGCCTCCCTCGTCGCGGGCGTCGACGTAGAGCACGGAAGCGTCGTACCACGTCGGCGACTGGTCGATCTCGTTGTAGCCCGGCCGGTACTGGAGGAACCTCGTCGGGACGGTCTCGATCACCGTACCGTTGGACTCGTACGCGATTGTAATCGGATACGACTGGGTCGTCCGTATCGACCCGGCCGGTGATGGTGGATTGATCGCGAATATGCGGGTGGGATAGGTCGTACCCAGCCGAACCGTCTGATACTGCGGCCGATCGGTACTCCCTGCCTGCAGAATCCCCGCCCTCAGCTCGACGAGGTCGTTCCGAACCTCCTCGAAGTGCTGGAACTCGACCTGTCCGTTCTGCTGCGGGACCACCTGCACCTGATACAGCGAGAGCGCTAAGATCAGGAACCCGAACAGGATCACGGTCCCGATCACGACCGACTGGCCCCGACGGTCGCGACTGAAGCGCATTACGAGATATCGAATCCGGACGCGTATAAAAGCCTCCGCCCGGCGTCTCAGTTGCGATAACCGCCGCCGCGACGTGGGTGACTCAGTCCTCGCCTGCCCCGCGCCGCTCGGTGAACCACGCCGAGGCGGCGGCCACGACGCTCGCGAAGCCGCCGACCAGCACGGCCTGCGTCCAGTTGGCCCCGAGGAGGAACCCCGTGACCAGCGTGACGAGCGCGAAGGCGATCACGACGGCGACGATCGTCGAACCGGTGGCGTCGGTGGCCGAATCGGTCATACCCGGATCTGCCGCGGCCGAGCGATAAACCGGCCGATCGCCCGAGCGTGGCGGGTCGGTCGAGACGCGTAGAACGAGGGCTCCGGGTGCGTGATAAATATCATGTCGCGATATCAAATCGGCTTCGCGGCGCGAACCCCGCCGCCCGACCGGTCCGTTTTTGCGCGCGGCGCGTGGACCCGCTCGCATGGCGAAACAGCCGCACCTGCTGGTCGAGGAGGGCGACGTCCACGAGATCGCGATCATCCCGGGCGACCCGGGCCGCGTCGACCGGATCGCCGACCTGTGCGACGACAGCGAGCTCGTCGCGCAGAACCGCGAGTACAAGATCGTCAACGCGAGCTACGAGGGGACCGACCTCACGATCTGCTCGACCGGGATCGGCTGCCCGTCGGCCGCGATCGCCGTCGAGGAGCTCTCGCGCGTCGGCGTCGAGACGTTCCTCCGCTGTGGCACCTGCGGCGCCCTGCAGGCCGACATGGAGGTCGGCGACATGGTGGTCGCGACCGGAGCGGCCAAAGAGGAGGGGACGAGCAAGCGCTACGAGTCGGCGAACTACCCCGCCGTCCCGGACTACGACGCGCTGCGCGAGCTCGTCGACGCCGCCGAAGACAACGGCGAGGACGTCCACGTCGGCCCGATCGTCTCCGACGACGCCTTCTACAACGAGAGCGACGAGTACGTCGACGACTGGAACGACGCGAACCTGCTCGCGATCGAGATGGAGGCCGCGACCGTCTTCTCGCTGGCGCGCCGCAAGGGGCTGCGGGCCGGCGCGATCTGCACCGTCGACGGCAACCTCGTCGCCGGCAGCCAGAAGGGCGCGGACTCGGACGACGAGCTCCCGGAGAAGGCCAAGGACAACGTCGAGCGCGCGATCCTGATCACCCTGAACGCGGTCACCGCGCTGTAAGAGGGCCGCGCATCTGGGGCCGCGGACGCCGCGATTACTCGTCTTCCGCCCGGAACTCCACCAGCGTCAGGTCCCGGTCGAGCGCGCAGGTGTCGTGCGGCGGCTCGCCGAGCACCTGATCGATCACGCGCTCGTCGTCGAAGTCCGCGCCGTCGGGGACGCAGTACCCGTGGCTCGGGCACTCGGTGTGGGGGCACGGCCCGGCGAGCGAGACGCGACTGCCGGCGTACGCCTGTTTCGACGGGACGTTCGCGGGGACCGGGGCGGGCTCGACCTCGACCGCCCGGACGCCGGTGTCGTGGACGGCGCAGTCGAGCGTCTGCGCGTTCTCGCGGATCCCCGTCACGCGGTACCGGGTGCCCTCGGAGAGGTTGAGACACTGGCTCCGGTACGGGCAGCCCTCGCAGGCGGGCGACTCCCCCTCGTAGACGAACTCGCGTCCCGTGTCCGCGAGTCGCGTTCCGATGAGCGTGACCGTGGTCATGGTCGACACGAGGCCCCGCGACGCCGTAAGCCTCCCGCCTCGCCGGGGACGTCGGTGGTTCCGGGCCACCGCGTCCGGGCGGACCGGAGGGCAAGACACATCCCCGGCCCCCGGCAACGACGACCGAACGAATGATCGCGGGGCTCGCGCGGGACGCGAAACGGGAGGCCGAGGCGGCGAACGAGCGGCGGGTCCTCGCGCTCGCCGGCGACCGCGATCGCGGGATCGACGCGGCCTACACCGCGATCGAGGCGATCGGCGGCGAGCGCAACGGCGCGGCGACCGCCGTCGTCTCGACCCGCGAGGGGTTCCGGTTCGAGGAGCACCGCCCGCGGAACGCTGACGAACTGCTCGGAGGCACCCGCGAGGTCGTCGTCCTCGACTGCCACGAGCGGTTCGTCCCGAACGCGCTCGGCCGGTGCGTCGGCGCGGTCGACGGCGGCGGACTCCTGATCCTCCTGACGCCGACGCTCGACGACTCGCCCGGGATCCGCGACCGCTTCGACGAGTCGCTGGCGGTCCCGCCGTACGGCGTCGACGACGTGACGGGGCGGTTCCGCGAGCGGTTCGTCGGGACCTTGCGCGCGCATCCGGGGATCGCCGTCGTCTCGCTCGGCGCCGACGGGCCCGAGGGGGACGTCCTCGATCGCGACGGGCTGACTGGCGGGGCCGCGGTCGCGGAAGGAGCGAGGGCGGGATCCGAACCGGGCGCCGGACCGACCGTCCCGCCGAACGCGACGTTCCCCGCCGCGGCGTACGAGGCGTGTCTCACGGTCGATCAGGCTCGGGCGGTGAGGGCGTTCGAGTCGCTCGCGACTCCGGGCAACGCGGTCGTCGTCGAGGCCGACCGCGGGCGGGGGAAGTCGAGCGCGGCGGGGCTCGCGGCAGGCGCGCTCGCCATCGCCGGCGCCGACGTGCTGGTCACGGCGCCGGCGGTTCGCAACGCGGCGGAGGTGTTCGTGGCGGCGGGGGAAGCTGATCGGGGGAAGGAACGCCGCGGCGGCGAGGCCGGCGCCGCGGACGGACGCCCCGCCGTCGAGACGCGGAGGCGGCGGGGCGGTGCGGTACTGGCGGCCGCCGAGGCAGCGGAGCTCCCACGGCGATCCGGACGTCGCGATCGTCGACCGAGGCGGGCGGCCTCCCGGTGCGGCTGCTGAGGGTTGCCTGACGAGCGGGTCGCCGTCGCGTTTCTGCCACGAACGGTCCCACGGCTACAGAGGGAGGCCGGGAGGGGGTTGCGCGATCCGTTCCGCGAGTGACTGCTCGATAGCCCCCCTCACCAGCGGATCGCGGGACGTCCCCTCGACGAGCGATCCGT
>NZ_NHOX01000029.1:0-31845 GCF_002252745.1 Halorubrum sp. Ib24
CTCTCGGCTCGTCGACGCGTCAGCGACCGAGCGGATCCTGATCAGCACGGCGGCGCTCGTCCTCTCCGTGCTCATCGGCGCGGTGCTGGTGCTCGTGGCCGGTCGGATGACGACGTGCACCGCCGGCGAGGCGGTGTACTACTTCGGCACCGGGTTCTGCTACGACCCCGTCGTCGTCTTCGACCGCCTCTTCCTCGGAGCGCTCGGCGACCCGTTCAGCGGCAGTTGGTCGCCGAACGGGCAGTTCGCGGTCACGCTCCGGGAGTCGACGCTGCTTCTGTTCACCGGGCTCTCGGTCGCGCTGGCGTTCCGCGCCGGGATCTTCAACATCGGGACGCAGGGACAGATGGTCGTCGGCGCGCTGGCGACCGCGCTCGGCGTCCTCTGGGCGTCGTCGCTCGTGTCGGGGACCCTCGGCACCGTCGTGTTGATCCCGTTCGGGCTTCTCGTCGGCGCGGTGTTCGGCGGACTCTACGGCGCGGTTCCGGGCCTGCTGAAGGCGTACGCCGACGCCAACGAGGTGATCACGACGATCATGCTCAACTTCATCGCGACCGGGGTCGCGCTGTATCTGGTCAGCGGGATCTTCAAGGACCCGAACAGCGCCGCGAACCAGACCGTGCCGCTGCCGGAGTTCGCGCAGTTCCCGGCCCTGCTGTTCGGCGGCCGCCAGGACTTCTCGATCGTCGCGCTGCTGTTCGGGCTCCTCGCCGTCGGCGCGCTGTACTACGTCCTCGAACACACGGCCTTCGGGTACGACGTCCGGACGAGCGGCGTCCAGCCCGAGGCGGCCGAGTACGGCGGCGTCGACGCCAAGCGCACCGTCGTCGCGAGCCTGACGCTCTCCGGCGCGCTCGGCGGCATCGCCGGCGCGATGTACGTGATGATGGTGCTCGGAACGTTCCAGACGGGGATCCCCGCCTACGGCTTCGACGGGATCACCGTCTCGATCCTCGCCGGAAACAACCCGCTCGGCGTCGGCATCGCCGCGCTGCTGTTCGGCGTGCTGAAGAGCGGGACGACGGTCGTCCAGTTCGCGACCGACGTTCCGCCACAGCTCGTGGGGGTCCTCCGCGGGCTCATTATCCTGTTCGTGGCGATGCCGGAGTTCTTCCGGCTTCTGGCCCGCGGGCTGCCGGGCGCGGGATCGAAGCCGAAGGCGGTCGCGACCGACGGCGGCACCGACGGCGACCGGGGGGGTGAGGCCGATGAGTGACGCGCCCGCGGACCGCACCGACTCCGGGACCGCCGCCGGGAAGGCCGAGGGAGCGGGCTTCCTCGACCGCTACACGACGCGGGCGCTCGTCGCCGGCGTGACGGTCGCCGCGGTCGTCGCGCTTTTGCTCGCCGGGCTGCTGTTCCCGGACTCGATCGCCGGGACGCTCTCGGACGCGCTCACGAGCCGGAACACGCTCGCGGCGGCGCTGCGGCTCTCCGTGCCCATCGCGTTCGCCGCCCTCGGCGGGATCTTCGCCGAGAAGTCGGGCGTGATCAACATCGGGCTGGAGGGGCTCCTGATCATCTCGGCGTTCAGCGCCATCTACGTCGCCGACCTCACCGGCGGGGTCTGGGTCGGCTTCGCCGGCGGGGTGGTCGCGAGCACGCTGCTCGCGGCGCTGTTCGCCGTCGTGACGATCGGGTTCCGCGCGGACCAGATCATCGCCGGGCTCGCGGTCTGGCTCATCGCGCTGGGGCTCGCCCCGTTCGCCTCGCAGGTGATCTACGGCAGCCCGAACACGCCGACCGTGGCGACGTCGCCGTCGATCACGGTGCCGGTGCTCGCCGACATCCCGTTCTTCGGCGCGCTCTTCTCGGCCTCGCCGTCGGTGTACATGCTGTTCGCCGCCGTCTTCGGCTCGTGGTACGTCTTCGAGCGGACGGCGTTCGGCCGGTGGATCCGCGCGAGCGGCGAGAACCCGAAGGCGCTCGACACCGCGGGCGTGAGCGTCACCCGCGTCCGGTACGCGGCGGTGCTGATCTCGGGCGTGCTCGCGGGAATGGGCGGCGCGGCGCTGTCGCTCGACCTCGGCCAGTTCACCGGCAACGGCCCGACGATGGTCAACGGGAAGGGGTTCATCGCCATCGTGGCGTACCTGTTCGGGAACTACAACCCGGTCGGGGCGTTCCTCTCGACGATGCTGTTCGCCGGGCTCGACGCGGTCCAGACCGTGCTCCAACTCCAGGGGATCGGGATCCCCCGCCAGCTCATCCGGATCACCCCGTTCGTGGTGGTCATCCTCGTCCTCGCCTTGGTCGGTCGGACGCGGCTCCCGGAGGCGGCCGGCGAGCACTACGAGACGGAGGAGTGAGGCCGGCGTCGCGGTCCGCGGGTCACTCCCTTTCGGCGCGGTCGCGGATCGCGCTCGCCGCCTCGCTGACGGAAAGCTCCTCGAGCTCCGCGAACGGGAGGTCGACCCCGTCCACGTTGACCCCTTCGAGTCGTGCGATCTCGGCGACCTGGTCGGGAGAGTCGAGCGCCGCGATCGTCTCCTCGACCGACTCGGTCGACCGGCCGTACCACGAGGCGAGTTCGCCCGCCCCGATTCCCTCGTCGTACGCGACGGTGAGCATCGTCGCGGCGGTCGTCTCCCCCTCGCGGACCTCCGGGAGCCACTCCCGGAGCCGGTCCGTGTCGACGTGGTCGAGTCCGGTCATAACCGGCTTCAGGGGCGCACGTCCGTTAAAAACGAGGGCCGGACGGGGGAGCGCCGCTCACCGGGAGCGGTCCCGATCGCGATCCGCCACCGAGCGTCGGCTCCCGTCCCTCGTGTCGGTTCCGAGGGGACCGAATCGGGAACAAAGAGTTTTGCCACCGGGGGAACGACCCACGTGACATGACCATCGACGAGTACGACGTCGTCGTGGCCGGCGCCGGGACCGCCGGCTGTTACGCCGCTGCGACGATCGCGAACGAGGGGCTCGACGTCGTCATCGTCGAGCGGAAAGACGAGGAAGAGGCGGGCCACATCGCCTGCGGCGACGCCCTGAAGGGCGCCGACGCCTTCCCGGAAGCCATCCCGAAAGAGCGGCTCGAACCGGCGTTCACGAACACCGGCGTCGACCACGGCCGGTTCGAGATCCCGCAGGAGGACACGGTCCTCGAGATCCCCGTGCCCGGCGAGCTGGCGGTCATCGACCGCTGGGAGTACGGCCGCCGGATCATCGCGGGCGCCGAGGACGCGGGCGTGGAGTTCCACTACGACACCGTGATCAACGACGTGGTTCAGGCCGTCGACGGGCGGGTCACGGGACTACGCGCGAAGCGGGCGGGCGAGCCCGTCACCTACGAGGCCGACCTCGTGATCGACGGCGCCGGGTCGCTGTCGCTGCTCCAAGACAAGGCGGACTTCGAGGGGACGACGTTCGACACCAACGTGCGCTACTCGCAGTTCTGCTCCGCGTACCGCGAGATCGTCGAGGTGCCGGAGCCGGTCGAGTGGGACGACGCACTCGTCTTCAAGGCGACCGACCGCGCCGCCGGCTACCTCTGGTACTTCCCGCGGACCAGCACCGAGATCAACGCCGGGCTGGGGTTCCAGATGAACGAGGAGCCGATGCAGCTCGTCGAGGCGCTGAAGCGCGACCTCCGGGACCGCCCCGAGTTCGAGGGCGCCGAGGTCCGCGATAAGCTCGGCGCCGCGCTCCCGACCCGCCGCCCGTACGACTCGGCGGTCGCGCCGGGGTACATGGCGGTCGGCGACGCCGCGGGCCACGTCAACCCGACGACCGGCGGCGGCATCGCCGGGGCGGCGTACGCGGGCAAGTACGCCGGCGAACAGGCCGTGAAGGCGGTCTCCGACGGCGACGTCAGCGAGGAGAACCTCTGGCGGTACAACACCCGCGTGATGGACCACTTCGGCGGGCGCTACGCCGGGCTCGACGTGTACAACGTGCTCTCGACCGCGGTCGACGTGGACGACCTCATGGGGCTGCTCGCCGCCCTCCCGGGCGAGAAGCTCGCGGAGGCGCTGTACGAGGGCTCCACGTCGATGTCGTTCGGGCTGAAGCTGAAGGCCGCCGTCAAGAGCTTCGGCTACTGGGGGACGATACGGAACTTCTACCAGACGAAGTCGCTCGCGGACGAGCTGCTCGCGCATTACGAGTCGTACCCGACCAGCCCGGCGGCGATGGCGAACTGGACCGGCGAGCGCGACGCGATCATGGACCGGATCTACGAGACGACCGGCGCCGACGCGAAGTACTGAGCGGGCCGGTCGACCGGCCGGTACCCCTCCGAGGCCGCGCGTTCAGTCCCACGTCACCCACATCAGAAACGCCAGCGCGACCGTCTGGAACACGTGGACGACGACGTTCGCCCGCCACGCGAGCGACGGCATGTCGGTCGCGAACCACCCGGCCAACACGGGGTGATACAGGTAGAAGTACAGCGACAGCGCGTTCTGCGCCAACAGCACGGCGCCGAACGCCGCGAGGCCGATCGAGTGCTTCGAGCGGAACGCGAGGTAGTTCCGCGCCCACACCCACGTGAGCGCGGACAGCATCGCGACGTTGACGGCGACGCTGACGCGCGCGACGTCGACCCACTCCATCGCTCACACCCCGGGCGCGCCGTCGCGGTCGCGAGGGGTCGTCGCAGTCATACCGGGAGCCCGTCGGCGATCTCCTCGACGAGGTCCCAGTGCCGCCGGGTTCCCTCGGTCGGGTAGTACACCGTGCCGTAGCCGTCGCCCGTGCGCTCGACGACGTCGTGCTCGCGGAGCACGTCGAGGTGGTGCCGCACCGTCGTGTAGTCCAGGTCGAGGTGCTCGGCCAGCTGGTTCGCGTTCCGCGGCCGGTCGTCGATCGCCGTGAGTATCCGGACCCTGTTCGGGCCGCCGCGGGTGCCGGTGAGCACGTACCAGAGGGCGGCCTCCATGCCTCGAACGAGGGGTTCGCGGCGCCTAAACCTACCGCCGGAGGAAGCGATCGCACCCGGTGCGAGCCGCTCACGTCGGCGATCGCGGCAGCGGTCGCGGCGACGAGCGCGGCCGGTCGCGACCGTCACGCGTCGGCGCGCCGCGTCGGCCTCACGGACGCGTCTCGGCGACCCGCAGGATCGCCCCGCTCAGCACGTCGATGCCGATCGCGATGTCGCCCTCGACCACGTCGAAGGTGCTCGTGTGGTGGCCGCCCGGATGGTCGGTGCCGACGCCGACGTAGCAGGCGAGCCCGCCGTTCTCCTGAACCGCCTGCATCAGGTAGGTGGCGTCCTCGGAGCCGCCGAGGTCGTCGCTGTCGACGACGCTCGTGACGCCCGCGGTCTCGCCGGCGACCCCGCCGACGATCCCGGCGAGCGCGTCGTCGCTGGTCGCGCTCGGGGCCTCTCCCTTCGTCGCCACGTCGACCTCGCAGTCGTGCATCGCGGCGGCAGACTCCAGGATCCGATCGGCGTGGTCGGACATGTACGCGGCCAATTCCGTCGTCGCGCCCCGGAGCTCCCCCTCGACGTACGACTCCTCGGGGATGATGTTCGTCGCGGTGCCGCCGCCGACGAGCCCGGCGTTCACCCGGGTCGGACCGTCGGCGTGGCGGGGGATCGCGTAGAGGTTCTGGACCGCCGCCGCCATCGCCTGGACGGCGTTGCGTCCCTGCTCCGGTCGCGCGCCGGCGTGGGCCGGCGCCCCGGTGAACTCGGCGAGGAAGTGCCGGACCGCGAGGAAGCCGTCGACGCCGCAGACGACCTCGCCGGAGGGGTGATCCAGGCCGACGTGGACCGCGTACAGGTAGTCGACGTCGTCGAGGTGGCCGGACTCGGCCATCGGCTTCCCCCCGGCCACCTGCTCCTCGCCGGGCTGGAAGAACACCTTCAGCGTGCCCGCGAAGTCGGAGTCGAGCACCGCGTCGAGCGTCCCGAGCCCCATCGTCGCGTGGGCGTCGTGGCCGCAGGCGTGCATGAACCCCTCGCGCTCCGAGCGGAACCCCTCGGCGACGGGGGCGTGGTCGGCGTCCTCGGACTCGCGGATCGGCAGCGCGTCGATGTCGACGCGGAGCCCGATCACGGGACCGTCGCCGCGCTCGACGACGGCGACGCAGCCGGTGTACCCCCCGGAGAGCTCGTCGACGACGTCGGGGTCGGCGCCGGCGTCGCGGGCGCGCTGCTCCCACGCGGCGAGCTCGTCGTCGTCGGGGACGTTCATGCGGTTTTCGGTCGCGAGAGCGTCGCGGCCGACGTGCAGCTCGGTCAGGTCTCGTTGCCTGAGCTCCTCGACGATCCGGGCGGTGGTGTAGAACTCGCGCCACGCGGGCTCGGGGTGGCGGTGGAGGTCGCGGCGGAACTCGCGGTAGGCGTCGGATTCGAGCGCGCTCATGGGCGTGTGTGGCCTCGCGCGGGCTTAAAAGATCGCGTGGCGGAACCGACGGGCCGCGGCCGTCGCGGTCGCCGACGAGGACCGAACCGCGAGGCCGCCGCCCGTATAAAATCAGTCCCGGCGGTGGCCGAGCGGCTTCTTCTGGTCGACCTCGACCTCGACGTGGATCGAGTCGGGGAAGTCGCGGCCGACAACCTCGCGAGCGACGTCGTCGGCGCCGTGGATCTCCATCGAGCGCTTGTACACCGAGTAGCTCCACGGCGAGAACTCGTCGCCGGCGCGGAGCTGTTTATACAGCGGGACACGGACGGTCTCGGCGGGCGTGGCGTGCGGGCCCTTACACTCCGCGCCCTTGCGTTCGAGCGTCGACTTGAGGTCCGCCACCGTCTCGGCGAGCACGTCGCGGTCGCCGGAGGCGAAGGAGAGTTTCGTGACGAATGTCATGGCTGGGGGTCGTCAGTGCATCGTCGGCGGAGGGGTAAAAGCGCATCTACCCGCGGAGCCCGGGACCGACGGCGGTCGGCCCCGACCGGCCGCTCCGACGCCCGCCGCGGCGTTCGCGAGTCCGACACGCTCTTTAAGGGTGCTTGCTTACCTGACGCTAATGACGGTCGAAGCGACCAGTGCCGGAGCCATCCTCTTCCGCGACACCCGCGGCGAACGGGAGTACCTCCTCCTGAAGAGCCGACCGGGGGACTGGGAGTTCCCCAAAGGCGGGGTCGAGGGGGACGAGGAGCTCCAGCAGACGGCGATCAGGGAGGTGTCGGAGGAGGCCGGAATCGAGGATTTCCGGCTGATCGACGGCTTCCGCAAGGAGTACGACTACGTGTTCGAGGCGAACGGTAACACCATCCACAAGACGGTTCACCTGTTCATCGCGCGCTCGTTCGAGGCGAGCGCCGAGATCTCGAACGAGCACCGAGACCTGCAGTGGCGCGACTACGACCAGGCGCTCAACACGATCACCCAGAACGGGCCCCGCGAGATCCTCGAGGACGCTCACGACTACCTCGACGAGCGGAAGGACGACGAGACCGGCGACTACGTCTAAACGGTTCCGCCGCACTGGGGCGCGTCTAAGCGGTTCCGCCGCACTGGGGCGCGTCTAAGCGGTTCCGCCGCACTGGGGCGCGTCTAAGCGGTTCCGCCGCATCGAGGCCGTCGACCCCGTCCGAGCGGGCGACCGACGCCAGAGCGATAACGCGGGCGGTTCGCTTTTAACTGGTGCCGCACTACCGAAGTCGTGACTCCGGACGCCGAATTCGGCTACGAGCTCCTCGTCTGTCGGTACGCCGAGCTGGCGTGGCACCCGAGCGGCGGCCCGCGACCCGCGATCGTCGCCCGGCAGCTCGGCACGAAGGAGCGCCGCTGGGACACGGTCGTGATCGAGGTCGACCCCGCCGCGTTCGCGGCTCGGCGCGCCTTCGGCGAGCGGGCCATTGACTCCGACCTCCTCCACGTCGTCCGCCACGCGCCGGCGGAGTGGTCGTGGTACCGCGACGCGCTCCCGCACCCCGGCTACCCGTGGCGTTACGTCCGGCGGGCGGTCCACCGCGCCGCGGGCCGCGACCTGATCGAAAAACGCCGGCGGAACAACCGGATCCAGCTCCGCCGGAAGCGGCCGTACCCGGACTGGGTCGACCGGATCGTCGCGGTCGAGAACAAGCCCGACTTGGACCGCTCGGCGGCCGACCGGCTCGCCGACCAGCTCGCCCACGACGTCGACACCGCCCTCGCCGACGAGGCGTGGCTCGCGACCGAGACGACGGGCGAGCGCGTCGAGCCCGCGCTGCTCCGCGAGATGCCGGTCGAGGCCGGGATCCTCGCGACCGACTTCTCCGACGGCGTCCGCGCCGACGCGGCGAGCGTGGCGTGGCACCCGAGCGACCTCGCGCCCGCAGGCGACGAGCGTCGCGACCCCGAGACGGAGACCCTCCGCGTGGAGATCGCCGAGCGCGCCTACGGGAAGGGGTGGCGCTCGTACCACGAGACGATGCGCCCGGACTGCCGCCACTTCGAGCTCCGCCGCGAGGGGCGGTCGCTCGTCCCGCACTGCGCCGCGAAAGAGAAGGTTCCGACCGCGCGGGAGTGTTCGGGCTCCTGCCCGGAGTTCTCGCCCGAACCGCCCCAGTGGCGAACGAGGGGGTGGCCTATCGAAGGCGGTCCCGGGAAGGGGTTCAAGCGGGTGCTAGGGCGACGTCGCGAGCGCGAGCGGGACCGCGTCGAAAGCGTTGAGTGAGCGGCGGCGCCAGCCGGGTGTATGCGGTTCCCGAGCCCCTCGCTCCCCGAGTACGCGCTCAACACGGCGGTCGTGGTCCTCACGCTGGCCGTCCTCCAGTACACCGGGTGGCTCTCCGACGACCCTGCCGGACTCGATCCGGCGTTTCTCGCGGTGGTCGCGGTGACGTTCCCGGCGTTCTCGTACCTGATCGCCCTCGTCACGGCGAACGTGCGCTCGAACGCGGGGTGAGGCGCGTCGAGACCGACCGAGCCGCCCGCGGGCGCCCCGTATCCACCGGCGAGGGCAACGCTGCAGCCGAGCTTGACGCCGCCGTAGCCCACGTCGACGCGACCACCACCGACGCCGGCGCCGCTTACGCCAGCGCGGCCGCGAGCTTCTCCACCGGGTGCGGCGGCTCCGGGGCGCCGGCGTCGCGCTCCTTCAGCTGCGTCCGGCACGAGGCGCCGGGGGCGACGACCGCGTCGCCGTCGCTCTCCGCGACCTGGTCGAAGAGGATCCGGCCGATCGCCTTGCTCATCGAGTAGTGCTCGGCCTCGTAGCCGAACGAGCCCGCCATCCCGCAACAGGAGGAGTCCAAGGGGTCGACGCCGTAGCCCGCGCGGCGGAGCACGCCGACCGCGTGGTGGTCCTTCTTCGTCGCCTTCTGGTGGCAGTGGCCGTGGTACGTGAGCGACTCCGTGGGGGCGTCGAGGTCGATCGCCTCGTCGAGCCGGTGGGCGTCGACGTACTCCATGACGCCGTAGGTGTTCTCCGAGACGGTCGTCACGTCGGCGTCCGGCACGTCGCTGGCGTCGCCGTCGAGCAGGTCGTGGTAGTCGGACTGGAGCATCACGGCGTCGGTCGGCTCCACGACGACCACGTCGCGGCCGTCGCTGACCTCGGGCGCGAGCGTCTCCACGGCGTCTCTCGCCGCCGCGCGCGACTCGTCGAGCATCCCCTTCGAGTGCGGCGGGCGCCCGCTCCCGTCGACGTCCGGGATCTCGACGTGGCAGTTCGCGGCCTCCAACACCCGGACCGCGGCCTTCCCGGCGCCGGGGTTCGTGTAGGTGGTGTACACGTCGGGGAACAGGAGGACCTCGCGGTCGGCCTCGTCGCGGGGAACGCCGGCGCCGCCGCGGGCCTCGAACCAGTCCGTCAGCGTCTCAGAGCGGAACGTCGGCAGGTCGCGCTCCTTCGCGATTCCCAGGGCCTTCTCCATGACGAGACCGGCGCCGGGAATCTTCCCCGGGAGGTTCGAGAGCGGCGCGAGCTTCGAGCCGAGCGGCGCGAGCGACTCGAAGTTGCCGAGCAGTCGTGTCCGCAGGTCGATCCCGTGCTCCTCGTGGTGGGCGTGCTCGACCTCGGCCTTCAGCTTCGCCATGTCGACGCCGCTCGGGCAGTCCACCTTACACCCCTTACAGCCGACGCAGAGGTCCATCACCTCCGTGACGAACTCGTCGCCGGTGGGGTCGTCGGGCAGATCCCCCGAGATGGCGCCCCGAAGCATGTTCGCTCGGCCGCGAGTCGCTTGGATCTCCTCCTCCGAGGCGCGGTACGTCGGACACATCACCCCGCCGGTCGTCTCCTGTGGCCCCCGACAGCCGCCGCAGCCGTGACAGAGCTCGACCATCCCCTGCATCCCGTTGTCGATGGCCCACTCCATCGCGGGGTCGAAGCCGGCGTCGTAGTCGTACTCCGAGTCGAACCGGAGGTTCTCGCTCATGTCGAAGTCGCCGCAGACGTTCCCGGGGTTGAGCAGCCAGTCGGGGTCGAACGCGGTCTTGAGGTCGCGGAACGACCCCCAGAGCTCGTCGCCGTACAGCTTCCGGTTCCACTGGGTCCGAGCGTGCCCGTCCCCGTGCTCGCCGGAGACCGACCCGCCGAGCCGGACCACGGCGTCGGTGACGCGGTCGGCGATGTCGACCATCGCCTCGACGTCGTCGACCTCCTTCGTGTTGATCAGCGGCCGGATGTGGAGCACGCCGGGGCCGGCGTGCGCGTAGAACGTCGCGAACGTGCCGTTGTCCTCGAGGATCTCCTGGAACTCGCGGGTGTACTCGGGGAGGTGCTCCGGCGGGATCGCGCAGTCCTCGATGAAGGAGATGTGCTTCTCGTCGGTGGTCCGCGAGAGGAGGATCGGGAGCCCGGACTTGCGCATCTTCCAGAACCGGTCGCGCTGCTCGGCGTCGTGCGCCTCCATCGCGTGGACCGCGCGGCGCGGCTGGCTCGTCACGTCGGCGGCGCCCTCGCTCGGGTGCGACTCCGTCTCGGGCCGGGGACGGTCGTCGGTCGCGCCCACCCGGTCGGCGACGAGGTCCGCGACCTTCTGCTTCCCGTCCGCGTCGCCCTCGGCGTAGAACTCGACGAGGAGGACGGAGCTCGTCCCCTCGGGCAGCATCCCGACGACATCGGCGAACTCCGGCGTGTCGGCGGCGAGCCCCAGCAGGACGTCGTCCATCACCTCGACGGCGGCGGGGTCGTGCGCTAAGATCGGCGCCACGTCCTCCATCGCGTCGAGGAGGTCGTCGTACGTCAGCAGCGCGACCGCCTTCGTGTGGGGGATCTCGACGAGCGAGACCGTCGCCTCGGTGACGGTCGCGAGCGTCCCCTCGCTGCCGGCCATGAGCCGAGCGAGGTTGACGACGCCCGCCTCGCCGTACTCGCCGCGGTGCTCGGCGAGCAGCCGATCGAGGTTGTAGCCGGAGACGTTCCGCTTCATCTCGGGGTAGCGCTCGTCGATCTCGTCGGCCTCCTCGTCGAGGATCCGGACGATTTCGGCGTGGATCCGCGGGAGGAGCGCGTCGGCGTCGGCGTCGGCGGACTCGCGGAGGTCGTCGACGGCGACCTCGCCGAAGGTCGTCACCGTCCCGTCCGCGAGCACGACCTCGGCCTCCTCGACGTAGTGGTCCGTCTTCCCGTACTTCAGCGAGTGCGAACCGGTGGAGTTGTTACCGATCGCGCCGCCGACCGCGGACTTGTCGCGCCACGCCGGGTCGGGCGCGAACTTCAGCCCGTGCGGCTCGACCGCCGCGTTGAGGTCGCCTACGTACGCCCCCGCCTGGACCCGGGCCGTCGCCGCGTCCGGGTCGGTCGAGAGCACGGAGTCCATCGAGTCCGTGAGATCGAGGACGACCGCCTCGTTCACGGTCTGCCCGGCGAGCGACGTGCCGCCGCCCCGCGGTAGCACGGGGATCCCCTCGGCGAAGCAGTACTCCTGGACCGCCGCCACGTCCGCGGTCGATTCGGGCATCACGACGCCGATGGGCGTCACCTCGTACGCCGAGGCGTCGGTCGCGTAGAGCCGCTTCGAGTAGTCGTCGAACCGCACGTCACCGTCGACTCGGCGTTCGAGCGCGGCCACGAGCTCCGGACGCTCGGTCTCGCCCCCGGTGTAGTCGAAGTCCCCCCCGTCCCGCGGGTCCGGGTCCGGCGTGTTAGTTGCCATGAGAAACCTTCACGGTCGAACTATGAAAAATCCCCTGACCCCGCAGAGCAGACGGGAACCAGAACCGGTCGGGAGCGCGAGCGCCCGCCGCGGCGAGCGGCGGGGCGGCCGCCGGAATCACCGACGCGCGGGAGCCGGCGGAACACCCATATATATCCCGTTGAATAATGACGTATGTCAGTCGCCGACCGCTCGACGTTCAAGCGTCGTCTCGACTCCCTCGGCGTGATCGTGACCGAGGGGACCGAGAGCGAATGCGCGGAACTGATCGACGAGGCCGCCGGCGACCCGGCGGTCGGGGTCGATCTCGACGCCGGCTCCCTTCCGGACCGGATCGAGACGGACCCGACCACGGCCGAGTTCCGCGCGGCCCACACCGGCGTCACCGACGCGTCGCTCGGGGTCGCCGCGTACGGGAGCGTCGCGATCGAGGCCGACGCCGCCGGCACGGAACCGGTGAGCCTCTTCGTCGACCGCCACGTCGTCGTCCTCCGCGAGGCCGATCTCGTCCCGGACATGCCCGACGCGTTCGAGTGGCTCGGCCCGAAGGCGCGCGACGAGTCGGTCGACGTGGTGTTCGCGACCGCCCCGAGCGCGACCGCCGATATGGGCGGGCTCGTCCACGGCGCACACGGACCGAAGGAGGTGCACGTGGTGCTGTTGCGGGAGGGCGACGCCGGCGGACGCGACTCCGTGTCGTCGGAGGTGACCGCCGATGAGTAGCGACGCGGCCAAGGGGGACCGCATCCGCGAGCTGATGGCGACCGAGGGCGACGCGGTCGCCGAGAACACCCGCGGGTTCAATCGGGGACGGTACGAGTCGACGGGGCGGCTCGACGACTACGAGGAGCTGAAGGCGGAGGCCCGCGAGATCAAGGAGGACGCGATCGCTCGGCTCCCGGAGCTGATCGACGAGGTGAAAGCGTCCGTCGAGGCCAACGGCGGCACCGTCTACGTCGCCGACGGCGCGGCGGACGCGAACCGGTACGTCACCGAGCTGACCGCCGAGGAGCGCGACGCCGACCGCCTCGTGAAGTCGAAGTCGATGACCTCCGAGGAGATCGAGGTGAACGAGGCGCTTGAGGCCGAGGGCGTGGAGGTGATCGAGACGGACCTCGGCGAGTGGGTGCTCCAGCTCGCCGACGAGGCGCCCTCGCACATCGTCGCGCCGGCGATCCACAAGTCCCGCGAGGGGATCTCGGAGCTGTTCGCGGAGCGGTTCGACCTCGACGACCCGCCGGAGACCGCCGAGGAGCTCACGATGTTCGCCCGCGAGCGGCTCGGCGAGCTGGTCGAGGGCGCCGACGTGGGGATGACGGGAGCGAACTTCGTCGCCGCCGACTCCGGCACCATGCTGCTCGTCACCAGCGAGGGCAACGCCCGGAAGACGGTGAGCGCGACGGACACCCACGTCGCCGTCGCGGGCGTCGAGAAGCTCGTCCCGACCGTCGAGGACTTCTCGCCGTTCGTCGAGCTCATCGGCCGCTCCGGGACCGGGCAGGACGTGACCTCGTACATCTCCACGCTGACCCCGCCCGTCGACTCGCCGGTGCCGGACTTCGAGAGCGACGACGAGCCCCTCGCCGACGGCTCGGGCGACGACCGCGACTTCCACCTCGTGCTCATCGACAACGGCCGGATGGAGATGCGCGAGGACGAGCAGCTGAAGGAGACCCTGTACTGCATCCGGTGTTCCGCCTGCTCGAACGCCTGCGGGAACTTCCAGAGCGTCGGGGGCCACGCCTTCGGCGGCGAGACCTACTCCGGCGGCATCGCGACCGGGTGGGAGGCCGGCATCGAGGGGCTCGACGTCGCCGCCGAGTTCAACGACCTCTGTACCGGCTGCTCGCGGTGCGTCCCGGCGTGTCCGGTCGGGATCGACATCCCGTGGATCAACACGGTCGTCCGCGACCGCATCAACCGCGGCGAGGCCGACCCGGGCCAGACGGACTGGATGTTCGAGGAGCTGGTCCCGGACGAGGAGCCGGCCGGGCTCGACCTGGCCACCCGCCTCGTCGGCAACTACGAGACGCTGGCGAAGTGGGGGAGCCGGACCGCGCCGGTCGCGAACCGGCTCTCGGACGCGGGGCCGCTCCGTGCGCTCGCCGAGCGGGTCGCCGGGATCGACCGCCGCCGCGACCTCCCCGAGTTCGCGAGCGAGCCCCTCGTCGACTGGTTCGCGGCCCGCGGCGGCGCCCGGGTGCCGGCGGCCGAGGCCGAGCGCGAGGCCGTGCTCTACCCCGACACGGCGACGAACTACGTCGACGTCGACCGCGGGAAGGCGGCCGTGCGCGCGCTGGAGGCGCTCGGCGTCCACGTGCGGGTCCCGGACCTCCCGGGGAGCGGCCGCCCGCCGCTCTCGCAGGGGATGATCGCGACGGCGGAGTCGGCCGCCGAGGACGTGTACGCCGGGCTCGCGACTCACGTCGACGCCGGCCGCGACGTGGTCGTGATCGAGCCGAGCGACCTCGCGATGTTCCGGAGCGAGTACGAGAAGTTCCTCCCGGAGACCTCCCACGAGCGGCTCGCCGCGGCCAGCTACGACGTGATGGAGTACGTCTTCGGCCTGCTGGAGAACGGCGGGGACCCGGCCGCCCTGCGCGCGCCGGTCGAGGGCACCGGCCCGGTGGCGGCCGGCAAGCGCGTCGCCTACCACCCGCACTGTCAGGCGCGGACGATCGGCGTGGGCGAGCACGCCACCGCGGTGATGGAGGCGCTCGGCTACGACGTGCGCGTCTCCGACACCGAGTGCTGCGGGATGGCCGGCTCGTTCGGCTACAAGAACGACTACTACGAGCTGAGCATGGACGTTGGCGAGCCTATCCGCGAGCAGTTCGGCGACACCGACCGCACCGTCGTCGCCGCCGGCACCTCCTGTACCGAGCAGATCGACGCGCTGCTCGGCGACGCGCCGATGCACCCCGTGGAGCTAGTCGCGCCGCGGGAGTGACCGGCCGGGACGGGCGGTCGGGGTCGTCGCCGACGTTCACCGAACCTCGCTGGCCCTCGCCGACCCTCGCCGCCGGCCTCATCGCCCCCGACCGCCGAGCCGCCCGTCTGACGGGCGTCGTTCGACAACGAACGCTTAATAGGCGCGCTCCTGACCGTATGTGATATGAACGCGGCCCCACAGGAGATCACGTCGCTCGTCGGTCGTGAGGTGTACTCGAACAACGGCGTTTTCGTCGGCGAGATCGAGGACGTGCGCCTCGATCTAGACGCGCAGGCGGTGACCGGACTCGCGCTCGCGCAGCTCAACCACGAGCTGTTCGCCGGGCGCGTCGAAAGGAACACGGGCGTCATCGTCCCGTACCGGTGGGTACGCGCCGTCGGCGACGTCGTGCTGATCAACGACATCATCGAACGGCTCGACACCGGCGGCGACGACGAAGAGGAAGCCGAGATCGGCCAGTCCGCGTAGCCGATTAAAACGGGAGCGCGTCGCGGAGGCTGGTGAGGAAGCCGCCGCCCTCCCGACGCTTGCGGTCGAACACCGGGTACAGCGCGTCGAGAAATTCGGTCTCGTTCTCGAACCGGGTCTGTGGCACCTCGTTTAGCGCCTCGGAGATTCGGATCGTGCGGCCCTTGGCGTCGTACGGAATCGCGCCGTCCTCGAGCGCGTCGACGATCTCCTCGTCGGTCGCGGGGAACGAGACGCCGGCCTCCTCGACCCGCTCGTCGAGCACGGCGATGCCGAACTCGATCGCGTCGGGCTCTGAGGAACCGCCGCCGGGTGGGCGTGCTGCCATCGGAGGGTCGTACTCGCTCGGTCCTTTTTAAACCCATGCTCGCACCGCACTCGCACGGTGGCGTCGGTCGGACGCGGTCTCGGACGGTTCGCTCCGGTGGCCGCTCGGCGCGCGCTCCGGTGGCCGCCCGTCGCGGCTTACTCCGGGATCGACTCCTCGGGCGGGGCCGCGTCCAGCAGGGCGAGTTCCATCCCGTCGCCCGAGCGGTCGAACGCGGCGACGCTCTCCTCGTCGTACGGCGGAACCGCGACGAGCACGACCGCCGCGAGGTCGTCCGTCTTCGAGACGCCCAGGAACCCGCCCGGATGCGAGAGGAACCGCCCCCCGCCGTGACCCGCCGGGGTGCCGAGGTCGACGCCGAACACCGCGTTCACCGACCCGCCGACGTCCGGCGTGAAATGCGTCACCACCGGCGTCTCGGGGCCGAGACCGGTGTCGGCGTCGAAGTCGCCCGCGCGCGTGGCCGAGAGCCGGAGGTTCGTCTCGTTCGGGTCGCGCTCCGCGGCGCGTTCGAGCAGCACCGTCAGCAGGTCGCGGGTGACGTGGATCACGGTCAGATCCCGATCGCGGACCGGAGCGTCTTGGCGTAGAGCCCCGGCGCTTTCCCCCGCGAGTTCGAGAGCGCGTCCTCGACCGCGATTGCCGCGCGGTCGAGCACGCCCACGCCGTGCCCGACCAGCACGCGGTCGGGATCGCGGCCCGAGAGCGCCGTCGTCGCCGGCGTCAGCCGGAGCATCGGGTGGACCCCGATCCGCTCGCGGTCCCCGCGGAAGTACGACGAGGTGCCGAGCGACTCCGGGACGATCAGGGTCTCGCCGTCGAAGAACCCGACCTCCTGCCACGGCGGCAGCGAGGAGTCGCGGATCCGGAACGCCTCGAAGCCGGTGTCGGCCAGCCGATCGCCGAACCGCTCGATCGGCGCGTCGAGTTCGTTCGCGACGCCGGTCATCCACTCGGGGACCCACACCGAGACGCCGTGACGGGTCGCGATCGCGGCGCTGTCGCGCTTGTGTCGGTCGAGCCCGACCACGACGCCAGCGACCGTGCCGAGTTCGGCCAGCAGGTCGTCGAGCCCGGGGGCGTCGACGGGGTCGAACACCCAGACGTCGTTGCTCTCGCTTTCCTCGTTCGGCACCGCGACCGCGTGGCTCGCGCGCTCCATCGTCTCCTCGGGATACGCGATCCACCCCACGCCGCCGTCGAACCGGTCGATCTCGTGGAGGTCTGCCTCGCCGTCGCCTTTCATTCCCATACGAACGCATTCGGCCCCGACCCCTTTCAACCCGTCTCCGGCGGCACGCCGTCCGCGCCCATCGGGCGGGGCGGCCCGAGGTCGCCGTCGTCTACGGCCACTTGATCGAACAGCCCCGGGAGGGGCGGTCGGGGATCTCGACCGCCTCGCCCGCGAGCACCGACTCCACCGCGTCTCTGACGTAGTACTCGGTCGGCTCGTCGTCCGGGTTGAGCGCGTCGTCGAGCCGGCCGTGGTACCGGAGCCGCCACGCGTCGTCCTCGCGGCCGAACAGGAACGGATCGGGCGTACAGACCGCCCCGTACGCCTCGGCGACCTCGCCGGTCTCGTCGCGGAGGTACGCGTCGTAGGCGATCGTCCCGTCGGCGACGCGCTCGCGCATCGCCTCGAACGAGTCCTCCGGGTACTCGTCGGCGTCGTTGGGGTTGATCCCGACGACGGCCAGGTCGTCGTACTCGGCCGCGAGGTCGTTGAGGAGGTCGAACTTCGCCTGCGCGTACGGGCAGTGGTTGCAGGTGAAGACGACGAGGAGCGCGTCCGCGTCGAACGAGTCGAGCTGGTGGGTCTCGCCGTCGACGCCGGGCAGTTCGAAGTCGGGGGCCGCGTCGCCGCGGTCGAGCGCCGAGTCGGACTCCTTCATCACCATGTGCGTCGATACCGCCGGCGGAAGTAAAACCGTTCCGCGGTCACCGACGGGCGACCGACTACGGGCGGTCACCGACCGATCACCGCCGTGCGAACGCCGTCGCGATCGCGTGCGCCGCGCCGATCGCGGTCAGCCAAGCGATCGCGAACGCGACCACGGCGGCGGCGATGGGCGTCCAGTTCGGGAGCGCGACCGCGCCGGCGCGGAGCGGGTCCGCCCCCACAGCCGGCGCGACCGCCGCGACCAGTCCGGCGGTCGCCGCGAGGACCGCTACCGACGCACCGAGGGCGCCGACGACGCCGACGACCCCGCCCGCGGCGGGTCGCGGCGCGGGCGCGCCCGACTCGGCACGTCGTCGCGGGCGCATCACCGAGCCGCCCCCGCCGCGTTCCGGACGTTCATCTCCGTCTTCCGGGCACGGGTCGCGCCGGCGCGCTCTCACTGTTCCCCGCGGTCGCCGATCGCTCGCTGGCACGCGAGCGCTGGCCTCGGATCCCCTCTTAAACCTCCGGTCCGACCGCTGGCTGCCGCCGACTCAGGGCTTTTGAACGGAGCCGGCGTAGACGGCCCATGGCCACCCGCGAGCCGAACTACCGAACGCTCCGGCTGCTGTGCGCGAACGCCGTCGGCATGACCGGGTTCCTGCTCGCGTACGCGCTGGGTCGGGAGTTCGCGCTCGCGCTCGTCGCGGGGCTCCTCCTCGCCGCCATCGGCTACGTCGCGTCGAGCGCGGTCGTCGAGTACGCGGGGGGGTGACGGACCGAATACGGAACGGTTAACATGTCGGATAAGGAGTACACTTACGAATGACGGGAGAGGACGCAGGCGGACCGGACGGGATCGCGGCCTCGGGTGCCTCCTCGCCCCCGATCCGCGTTCTCTTCGTCGACGACGAGCCGGGGTTCGCGGACACCGCCGCGTCGCTCGTCGAGGCGCGCGACGACCGCTTCGACGTGACGCCCGAGACCGACCCGACCGAGGCGCTGGACGCGATCGAGTCGGGCGCGTTCGACTGCGTCGTCAGCGACTACGAGATGCCCGGAATCGACGGCGTCGAGCTCCTCGGGAGCGTCCGCGAGCGGCGCGGCGACCTCCCGTTCGTGCTGTTCACGGGTCAGGGGTCAGAGCGGGTAGCGAGCGAGGCCGTCGCCGCCGGCGTCGACGCGTACCTCCCGAAGAACGGCGTCGACGATCCGTACGCGACGCTCGCGTCGCGGATCGCTGACGCGGTGTCGGAGGCGCGAACCGACCGGCGGCTCGCGGAACACCTCGACCGGATGACGGACGCCTTCTGCGGGATCGACGGGGAGTGGCGGCTCACGTACCTCAACGAGCGAGCCAGGGAGATGCTCAAGCGCGACGCCGCCGACCTCCTTGGTGACCCGATCTGGGAGCGGTTCCCCGGCGCCCGCGGGACGGTCCTCGAAGCGGAGCTCAGGACGGCGATGGAGGAGGGGGAGCCCCGCGACTTCGAGTACCGCTTCGACGCGGTCGGGGCCGACCTCGCCGTCAACGTCTACCCGTCGGACACCGGGCTCTCCGTCTACTTCCGCGACGTGACCGAGGAGAAGGAACGGGAGCGCGAGCTCCGCCAGCTCTCCGAGCGGCTCCGGCTCGCGATCGAGGGGGCCGACGTCGGCGTCTGGGACTGGGACCTCCGCAGCGACGAGGTCCGGTTCGACGAGCGGTGGGCCGCGATGTTGGGGTACGACCGCTCCGAGGTCGCCCTCGAGCTCTCTGAGTGGGAGGACCGCGTGCATCCGGACGACGTCGGCGGGGCGTGGTCGGCGCTGGAGGCGCACTTCGCCGGAGAGACCGAGCAGTACCAGTGCGACCACCGGATGCGGTCGAAGTCCGGCGAGTGGCGGTGGATCCGTGACCGCGGCCGCGTCGTCGAGCGCGACGAGGACGGCGACCCGGTCCGCGCGGTGGGGATCCACATGGACGTGACCGAGGAGAAGGAGCGCGAGCGAGACCTCGAACGCTACCGCCGGCTCGTCGACGAGCTCCCCGACGCCGTCGCGGTGTACGACGCCGACGCCCGCTTCGAGCTGGCGAACGACCGGATCGCCCAGGTGTACGAGGCGTCGCGCGAGGAGCTCGTCGGCGGGCCGAGCCGACTGATCGACCGCATCCGGGAAAGCCGCGACGGCGACCCCTTCGCGGCCCTCGTCGCCGGCGACCGCGAGACCCTGTCGGGCACCGTCGAGGTGGACTTCCCCGGGCTGCCGGAGTCGATCGTCGACTTCGGCCTGCGCCGCCTCGTCATCGACGGCGAGTTCGACGGCGTGCTCGGGATCGCCCGCGACGTGACGGACCGGCGTCGCCGACAGCGTCGCCTCGAACGCACCTCGGCGCGGCTTGAGGCGCTCTACGACGGCTCGCCCGACATGGTCGACATCCACGACGAGACGGGCGAGATCGTCGACGTGAACCGAGTGATGGCGGCGGAGCTCGGCTACGACCCCGACGAGCTGGCCGGGATGAAGGTGTGGGACGTCGACCGGGAGATGGACCCGGACGACGCCGTCGAGATGTGGGAGGATATCGAGATGGACGAGACGATTCGCTTGGAGACGACGTTCGCGCGGGCGGACGGCACGACGTTCCCCGTCGAGGTCCACGTCCGTCGGATCGACGTTCACGGGGAGGACCGGTTCCTCGCCAGCAGCCGCGATATCTCGGAGCGGAAAGCGTACGAGGATCGGATCGAGCGCGAGAACGAGCGGCTCGACGAGTTCGCCTCGATCGTCTCGCACGACCTCCGGAACCCCCTCAACGTGCTCTCCGGCTATCTCCGACTCGCCAGGGAGACGGGGAACGACTCCTACTTCGACCGCTGCGACCGGGCGCTCGACGAGATGGAACGGCTGATCGAGGACGTCCTCACGCTCGCCAGACAGGGCGACGCGGTGGGGCCGGTCGAACGCGTCGCCCTCGGCGAGGTAGCGGATCGGTACGGCGCAGACGCGTTCGGATCGGTCGAGGGCGACGGCCCCGGAGGCGGCGACGAGACCGGCGACGCCGCCCTCGAGGTCGACTTCGAGGCCGAGCGCGAGGTGCTCGCCGACCGCAGCCGTCTGAAGCGACTCTTTGAGAACCTCTTCCGGAACGCGGCCGAGCACGGCGGCGGCCGGGTGGTCGTCGGCGACCTCGAGGACGGCTTCTACGCCGCCGACGACGGGCCGGGGATCCCCGAGGAGCGCCGCGACGAGGTGTTCGACAGCGGCTACACCACCTCCGACACCGGCACCGGCTTCGGGCTCGCCATCGTCGAGCGCATCGCCGAGGCCCACGGCTGGGAGGTGACGCTGACCGAGAGCGGGTCGGGCGGCGCGCGCTTCGATTTCCGCGGCGTCGACCGGCCGTAGGCGTCCGGCGATCCGGGCCCGCGGCCGGCGCTCGGCGCGGATGCGTCGTATTAAAAAACGCAGTCGACGGTCCCGGTCTTCAGAAGGCGCCGGGGTAGACGCTCACGTCGGCGTGAAGCCCCTCGCGCAGCGCGCTGTGGACGTGACAGATCCCCTCGGCGCGCTCGGCGATGTCCGACGCGGTCTCGTCGTCGAGGTCGGCCTCCACGTGGACGTCGAAGGCGACGGCCGCCAAGTCGTCGTCGTCGTCGAGGTCGGCGCTCGCGTCGATCTGGATCTTCCCGAGGTCCTCCTCGCCGCGCTGGCTCCCGCCGACGCGGAAGGCGGGGAGGTAACAGGAGGCGTACGTCGCGACGAGCGCGGCGTTCGGATTCGGCCCCGTCTCGTCGGTCGCGTCGATCTGCAGGTCGAAGTCGCCGACCTGACTCGTGCAGGCGTACCCTTCCTCGGAGACGGTGGACGTCTCGATGTCAGACATGGTCACCCGTGGGTTCGTTCCCGGCCCGCTAAAGGCTGCCGACACGTGACGGGCCGGCCAGTGGAAACGCGCGAGAGCGACAGGTCGCGAGGAAGGGAATCGTCTCGCGGGAGGGGTCCGCGGTCAGTCGTCCGGCCGTTCGTCGGCGCCGGCTCCGGTGGCCGCCCGGAGATCGGCTTCGATGCCCTCCAGCGTTCGGCCGCTCGTCTCCGGGACCGTCCGGTAGGTGAAGACGAGCGCGACGACGCTGCAGCCGCCGAACAGCCAGAACGTCGCGGGCGTGCCGATCCCGTCGAGCAGCACGGGGAACGAGAGCGCGACCGCGAGGTTCGCGAGCCAGTTGACGACGGTGACGATCCCCATCGCGCTCCCCCGCACGGCGAGCGGATAGATCTCGGAGATCAGGAGCCAGAACACCGGTCCGAGCCCGATCGCGAAGAAAGCGACGAACGCCACGAGCGTCAGGGTGGCCAACCAGCCGAGCCCGCCGGTCGGGTCCGCGAACTGGAACACCGCGCCGGCCACGCCGAGGGTCCCGACCATGCCGCCGATACCGACGAGCAGCAGGGGTCGGCGACCGACGCGGTCGATGAGGAGGATCGCGACGACCGTCATCACCACGTTCACGGTCCCGATGGCCACCGACGCGAGGATGGACTGCGAACTCCCGAACGCGGTCGACTCCAAGATCGTCGGGGCGTAGTACATCACCGCGTTAATACCGGTAATCTGCTGGAAGACGGCGAGCCCGAGTCCGACGATCAGCGCGGGGCGCATCCACGGGCTGAGGAGATCGCGGATCCCGTTGCCCGACTGCGCCTCGACGGTCGCCTCGATCTCCGCGAGCTCGTCTTCGATGTCGCCGTCGCGCGTTCGTCGGAGCACCGCCCGCGCCTCCTCGGTCCGTCCCCGCTCGTAGAGCCAGCGCGGGCTCTCGGGCATCCGGAGCATCCCGACGGCGAGCACGACGGCGGGGACCATCCCCGCGCCGAGCATCAGGCGCCACGCGCCGGCGCCCGAGAACGCGTAGTTGACGAAGTACGACGAGAGGATTCCGACCGTCACCATCAGCTGATTCAACGACGTGAGTCCGCCTCGGACCGACGGCGGCGCGATCTCCGAGATGTACAGCGGGCCGACGATCGAGGCGAAGCCGATGGCGACGCCGTCGATCATCCGGCCGGCGACGAGGACGGGGACCGTCGGCGCGACGGCCATGAGGAACGAGCCGGCGAAGAAGACGCCGGCCGAGAGGAGGATGAACCGCTTGCGACCGATGCGATCGGAGATGCGCCCCCC
Source organism: Halorubrum sp. Ib24 (assembly GCF_002252745.1). Classification (NCBI taxonomy): domain Archaea; kingdom Methanobacteriati; phylum Methanobacteriota; class Halobacteria; order Halobacteriales; family Haloferacaceae; genus Halorubrum; species Halorubrum sp. Ib24. The sequence goes on from NZ_NHOX01000029.1 coordinate 22,770, forward strand.
GATCGCCGCGCCCGCCGCCGCGCCGACCATCGCCCCGCTCACGACGATCCCTTCCACCAGCGCGCTCAGCTCGAACGCGGTGTCGATAAAGAGGATCGCGCCCGAGATGATCCCGGTGTCGAACCCGAAGAGGAGCCCGTTGAGCGCCGCGAGCGCGGAGACGACGTACACGAAGCGACCGGCGTCCCCGCGGATCACGGCCCGGATATCAGCGGTTGACATGACGTATCAACCCGTCCGTTTTCATCTTTTATTTAGAAGTCTTCTGATTTATTATTAATTTAAATAAATTAGATAAATTTCTGTCGGCGGAGATTGCTGGAATCTACGCCGTCTCCAGTAATATTTATTTTATACTGAGTAGTATCTTATCGGCTCACGGCGTCGGTCCGAAGACGCTCCGCGGGCTGGCGGCCTCGGTTCAGCGGGCACGTGGCCTTAACTCGGTGGTCTCGGTGCGAGAGAGGGATACGGCCGTAGATTCGGGTTCGTGACCGGCGGCGGCCCGGCAGGGGATCCGTCCGTCGCCGGACGTTACTCCAGCGTGTACGTCTCGTCGCCGTCGAGAACGACGGGCTCGGCGACGGCACCCGCGGCCTTCACCTCGTTGACGAACTCCCGCGTCTCGATCTCGATCGGCGGGAACGAGTCGTAATGCATCGGGAACACCACGTCGGCGCCCACCCAGTCGGCGGCGATGCCGGCGCCCGCGGGCCCCATCGTGAAGTGGTCGCCCGCGGGAAGCGCGGCGGCGTCGGGCTCGAGGTACGGCGCGATCACGTCGACCATCTCGGACATGAGTCCCGTGTCGCCCGCGTGGTAGAACGTCGTACAGTCGGGGTCGGACTCCTGGGTCGGCTTCTTGTCGCCGACCACGAAGCCGGCGGGCATCCCTGCGGAGTAGTCGGGGTCGTTCTCGATCCCGTTCGAGTGGTCCGCGCGGACCATCGTCACCCACGCGTCGCCGCACTCGACGGTGCCGCCGATGTTCATCCCGCCGGCCGCGACCGAGTGTTCGAGACCGAACTCCTCCTGGACGTACGCGGTCAGCTCCGGCGTGGCGACCACGGTCGCGTCGGGGAACGCCGCGGCGTCGGCGACGTGGTCGCCGTGGCCGTGCGTCAAGAGTAGGTAGTCCGGATCGAGCTCCGCAGGATCGACGTCGGTCTTCGGGTTGTCGAAGAACGGATCGATCAGGAGCTCCGTGTCGTCGACGACGACGTGCCACGTCGCGTGGCCGTGCCAGGTGAGTTCCATGGTTCGTCCGGATCCTCTCGGCGAACAGTAATAAAAGTCGACGCCGCGGACCCGCTCTCGGGGACGGGAGTCGGACTCCTGAGTCGCGACTCGCGCGTTCGACCGGGCCCTCGTCCCGTCGGTCCGTGACGCGTCGGGAGAGGAATTAACACCGCTCCGACTCAACCGGTAGATCATGCCCTCCGAGCGGACCGGGAGCCCCCCATCCACCGACGCGTGTCGCGAGTGCGGCCGGACCCTCCCGCCGGACGCGAACTTCTGTCCCGGCTGCGGCGCCGAGGTGCGGACCGGCGGCGGCGTCGCGTACTGCGCCGACTGCGGCGAGCGGCTCGCGCCCGACGACGAGTTCTGCGCCGAGTGCGGGGCGGCGCGGCCCGGAGCAGGCGGTCGCGTGACCCGTCGACCCGACGATGCGGTCGATACCGAGGCGCGCCGCGCGTTCCGCGCCCGGGTGAGCGACCACCTCGACGACGGCTGGGAACTCGTCGAGGACCGCGACGATCGGGTCGTCCTCGTCGACAGGGGGGTGGGCTCGATCCCCGTCCACGTGCTCCTCCTCCTGACGACAGGCGGCGTCGGGAACCTGCTGTACGGCTGGTACCACTACTCCGAGCTGGCCGAAACGCGGCGGCTTAGCGTCTCCGACGGCCCGATTCCGGACGGCGAACTCCCCGCACCAGACGGGAACGACGACCCGCTCGTGGCCCTCTCCGGGTACCTCTTGGGCGGCATCCTCCTGCTGATCGGGCTCGGGATCGCCGTCGTCTCAGCGAGACAGGGAGCGCTCCCCGGCGCGGCGTTCGGCGCCGCGTTCGCGCTCGTCGGCCTCGCGCTGACGCCGCCCGCGGAGCGACGTCTGCGCCGGCGACACGGGCTCTCCCGGTTCGGTCGGATCCGGACCGTCGACCACCGGGTGATCCGAGCGACGGAGCGCACAGAGTCCCCGTGCGTCGTCTGCGGCGAGTCCTTCGAGCGCGGGGTCGTCCGTCGCCGCCGCGACGAGACGGTCGCGGCTGGCGTGCCGGTCCGGACGCACGCGATCGAGCGAAACCGCTACTGCGAGGACTGCGCCCGCGAGGAGCTGTTCGGCGGGTCGGAGGGAGCGGCGGACGGCCGCGCCGAGAGCGTCGACCCGACGGATCGCGTCGAGGCCGGGGGATCGACCGGCGACTGGGAGACCGTCGGATCGACTGACGACGCCGATGGCGACGGCTCGGGGGCGGCGACCGACCGCGCGGCCGACGGCTGACGCGGACGGCGTACCGGGCGGGGGGGGGACGGACCAGACCGCTTATCAGCGTCTGCCCGACAACAACGCCCATGCAGGCGCTAACAGCCGCGCAGCGCGAGTTCGCCGAGCAGGCCGAAGCGGTCGCCGCGGAGTTCGCCGAGGACGCCTACACCTGGGGGGGCGACGTGCCGTGGGAGAACCTCCGGCGGCTCGCCGAGGCGGACCTCTACTGCCCGTCCATCTCCGAGGAGTACGGCGGGCAGGGCCGCTCCGACGTGGCGGCGATGCTCCTCACACAGGCGGTCGGGCGAGAGTGTCCCGACACGGGGTGGTTCACCTACATGCAGGGGATGGTCGGACCGCGGGCGATCGACCTCTTCGGGTCCGACGCGGTCAAGGAAGAGTACCTCCCCGCCGTCACCGCCGGCGAGAGCTTCGTCTCCATCGCCATCTCGGAGCCCGACGCCGGCTCGGACGTGGGGTCGATGTCGACCGAGGTGACTGAGGAGGACGGGAAGCTCGTGTGTAACGGCGAGAAGACCTGGGTCGGCGGCGTCCCCTTCGGCGACGCGGCGGTCGCCTGGGTCAGGTTCCCCGAGGGGCTCGGGTCGGTCGTGATTCCCTACGACGACCCCGGCGTCGAGATCGAGGAGGTGTACACGAACATGGCCGGGTACGCGCAGACGCACTTCACGATCGACGACGTCGTGATCCCCGAGACGCACGTCCTGACTCGGGGGACGGAGGCGTTCAAACAGCAGCTGGTCTCGCTCAACTGGGAGCGGCTCGGCAGCTCGGTGCTCACGGTCGCGTGGGCGGAGGCCGCGCTGGAGCAGGCGCTGGCGTACGCGACCGACCGCGAGCAGTTCGATCAGCCGCTCGACGAGTTCCAGGGGATCGAGTGGCGGCTCGCGGAGATGTACCGGAACGTCGAGACCGCGGCGTCGCTGGTGTATATGTCGGCCGCCGGCGCGCAGGGCCACGACCCCGCCCCGCCGCGGCCCCAGACATCGACCGCGAAGCTCCACTGCTCGCAGATGGTCGAGCAGGTCGCGAGCGAGGCGGTCCAGATCGTCGGCGCCCGCGCCTACCAGCGGGGCCACCCGCTGGAGTACCTCTACCGCTTCGCGCGGAGCCGCCGTATCGCGGCCGGCACGGACGAGATGCAGCTGAACACCATCGCTCGGGCGCTGAAGGAGGACGGCGTGCCGCCGGTCTCGGCGCGGTAGCGCCGGTCGGCCCGCTGCCGGTCTTCGTGCGGTAGCGCGGCGAGTCACCTCCCAGACGCTTGCGTCCGCCCTCGCTACTCGTCGTACGACCGGCCGTAATCGGGCTCGCGCTTCTCGTTGAACGCCGCGACCGCCTCCTCGTGTTCGGGGTCGATGACGCAGTCCCACTGGTACTCGGCCGCCTTCCGACAGTACTCGTCGAAGCTCTGTTGTGGATCGATCAGCCGGTTCGTGTGCCGGACGGCGGTCCTCGGCTTGTCCCGGATCTCCTCGGCGAGCGCGGTGGCGGCCGCGAGAGCGTCCTCGGCCCGCTCCGTAGCGAGCCCGATGTCGACGGCGTCCTCTGGAGTGATGTCCCGGCCGGTCAGCAGGTACTCGCGGGCCTTCGACTCGCCGATCAGCCGGGGAAGGAGCCACCCGCCGCCGTCGCCGGGGACGAGCCCGACGTTGACGAACCCCTCGCGCATGACCGCGTCGTCGGCGATCGTGCGCAGGTCGCAGGCGAGCGCGAAGTCGCAGCCGGCGCCGATCGCCGGGCCATTCACCGCGGCGACCGAGGGCGTCGCGGCCGTCCGGAGCCGCCAGACGAGCTGCTGGATGAGCCAGAGGAACGCCCCGTACTCCTCCGGGTACTGATCGTCCCAGTCGGGCATCTCCGTCGTGTCCGCCCCGGCGCAGAACCCGTCGCCAGCGCCCGTGAGGACCGTCGCGTACACGCCGTCGTCGCGCTCGGCCCGCCGCACCGCGTCGTTGAGTTCGAGGACCGTGGTCCGGGTGAAGGCGTTGTACACGTCCGGGCGGTCGATGGTGACCGTCGCGACCCCCTCGCTCACCGCGTACCGGACGTCGTCGTAGTCGCGCGCTTCCGCGTCGATTTCTCCGTCGGCTGTGTCGTCGGCCATACCGGACGGCGGGCCGGCCTCCACAAATAGGTGTGCGGTCGGCCGCCTTGCGTCGACCGGGAACGCTTTTTATCCGCGTCGCCCCACGCCGCACATGCACCGCGCACGGTTCCGCGACCCGGCCGGATCGATCCGCGAAGGCACCTACGATTCCGAGAGCGACGCCGTCGCCTTCGGCGGCGACGAGTACGCGCTCGACGACCCCGCCGACGACGTGCTCCCGCCGACGGACCCCTCGAAGATCGTCTGTATCGGGCGCAACTACGCCGACCACGCGGCCGAGCTCGGCAACGACGTGCCGGATCGCCCGCTCCTCTTTCTCAAGCCGCCGAACGCGCTGGCGAGCCACGGCGACACGGTCACCGTCCCCGAGGGGAAAGACCGGATCGACTGGGAGGCCGAGCTGGCGGTCGTGATCGGCGAGCAGTGCAAGGCCGTCGACGCCGACGACGCGATGGACGTCGTCGCGGGGTTCACCTGCATGAACGACGTGTCGAACCGCGACGACCAGAACCGCGAGCAGAACTGGGTGCGCGGGAAGGCGTTCGACAACGCCGCGCCGCTCGGTCCGGTGATGGCGACGCCCGAGGAGGTCCCCGCGGACGCCGGCGTCGAGCTCCGAGTGAACGGCGAGACGAAGCAGTCGAGCGACCGCGAGCACCTCATCTTCGACGTGCCGACCCTGATCGAAGAGATCACGACGTACCTCACGCTGGAGGCCGGCGACGTCATCGCGACGGGCACGCCGGAGGGCGTCGGCGCGCTCTCCGACGGCGACACCGTCGAGGTGGAGATAGAGGGCGTCGGGACGCTCGAACACGACGTGCGCGTCCCCTGAGCGGCGGACGGGATCGCGCCGTCCGGCGCTCCCTGGGCCCCGATCGCACACCTCGTTTCCGGTGAACGCTTATGTATCGTCGGTTCGGTAACCAATACGTGAAGTCCATCTCGTTCTCGCGCTGACCGCGGCTCGCGACGACTCCGCGCACCCGTCTCCGCCCGCTTCGGAGGCCCCGGCCAGCGCCCGACCAGTGCGACCGAGAGACTCGGTCTCGGAGACAATCGCCCTCCGTTCCGGGGCGGTCCGCTCTCCGGCGACCTTCGACGCCTCTCGATCGCGCAGGGTATCGCTCCAGAACACGGTTCGTCGTCGCCGCCGCGTGCCGGACGTCGCGAGTCCGCGGTCGGCGGTGTCGAACCCCTCTCCGGGCCGACGCGAGCGCCCGACGACCCGATGTCACGAGACGAGAAATCCGACGACGAGACGCGAGACGGAACCGACAACGACCGACGCCGGACGCACCGCCTCGACGCCGGCCGTGCGCTGATCGCCGCGCGCGACGCCGACGTTCGCCCCGAGACGGACGAGATCCGCGGGCTCGCCCGCTCCGCGGGGTACGAGGTCGTCGGCGAGGTCACCCAGCGGCGCCGCGAGGACCCGACGTACGGACTCGGCCGCGGCAAGGCGGAGGAGCTGATGCGCCGGGCGTCGATCGAGGACGTCGACGCCGTGATCTACGACGGCGAACTCTCGCCCGGGCAGACGGCGTCGCTCTCCGACCTGCTCCCGGACGGGGTCGAACCGATCGACCGGACGCGGCTGGTCCTCGACCTGTTCGCCGAGGGGGCCGGCTCGCGCGCGGCCGAGCTACAGGTCGAGCTCGCCCGCCTCGAGTACCTGAAGCCGCGGCTCCGGGAGCTCATCGCGCGCGACTACGCGACCGACCTCCGGTACCACAACGAGGACGACCGACGGGTCCTCGACGTGGAGCGTCGGATCGACGACGCTCGACGCGCCCTCAGCGAGGTGACGGAGGCCCGGAGCGAGCGGCGAGAGCAGCGCCGGCGGGCGGGGTTCGACGCGGTCGCGCTGGCCGGGTACACCAACGCCGGCAAATCGACGCTGCTCCGACGCCTCGCCGACGACGTCGACGGTCCGGGAACCCACGACGATCCGGGAACTCACGCCGACATCGACGACTCCGTCTCGGCCGCCGATCGCCCCTTCGAGACGCTCGACGTGACCACCCGTCGGGCGACGCTCGGCGGCCGACGGACCCTCGTCACCGACACGGTCGGGTTCGTCGACGCGCTCCCGCACCGGAGCGTCCGGTCGTTCCGGGCGACGATCGAGTCGGTCCGCGACGCCGACGCGGTCCTGCTCGTCGTCGACGCCGCCGACGATCCCGAGACGGTCGGCGACCGCGTCCGGGCGACCCTCTCCGCCGTCGAGGAGACGGCCGGCCCGGTCGTCCCGGTGCTCAACAAGGTCGACTTACTCGACGGTCGCGAGCTCCGCGCCCGCCGCGAGGCCCTCACGGACGCCGCGGCGGACCTGAACGCTGACGGCCACGCCGTCGCCGAGGCGCTCGAACCGGCCGTCCCGGCGAGCGCGCTCACGGGAGCGGGGGTCGACGCGGTCCGGGAGGCGCTCCGCTCGGCGCTGCCGACGGAGGCGACGACCCTCCGACTGCCGAACTCGGGCGCGGCGCAGGCGCTGCTGTCGTGGGCGCACGACAGCGGTGAGGTCCGCGACGTGACGTACGCTCCGGACGGCGTGACGGTCGCGTTCGCGGGTCGACCGTCGGTCGTCGCCGAGGCGGAGCGACGGGCCGCGGACCTCCGGTGAGCGGGTCCGATCCGGGATCCGTTCGGCCACCCTTAAGACCGACCGTCCCGGACGAACGGTCATGGAACCACGCGATCTCTCGGACCACTCGCCGTACGTCCCGGGACGAGGCGTCGAGGAGGTCGCCCGCGAACGCGGGATCGACCCCGACGACCTGATCAAGCTCTCCTCGAACGAGAACCCGCACGGCCCGAGCCCGGCGGCGGTCGAGGCGATCCGCGAGCACGCCGACCGCGTCCACCAGTACCCGAAGTCCTCGCATACGGACCTCACCGCGAAGATCGCGGAGAAGTGGGACGTGGCGACCGAGCAGGTCTGGGTCTCGCCCGGTGCCGACGGCTCGATCGACTACCTCGCGCGGGCCGCCTTAGAGCCCGACGACGCCGTCCTCGTCCCGACGCCCGGCTTCGCCTACTACGGGATGTCGGCCCGGTACCACCACGGCGAGGTGACGGAGTACGCGCTCGACGCGGCCGACGGGTTCGCGCAGGACGCGGAGACGGTCCTGAGCGCTTACGGCGGCGAGCGGATCGTCTACGTCACCTCCCCGCACAACCCCTCTGGGTCGACGTTGCCCCTGGACGACGTCGAGGCGATCGCGGACGCGACCGCCGAGGAGACGCTCGTCGTCGTCGACGAGGCGTACGGCGAGTTCGCCGCGGTCGACAGCGCGATCCCGCTGGTCGACGAGCGCGACGACGTGGCGGTGCTCCGGACGTTCTCGAAGGCGTACGGGCTCGCGGGGCTCCGGATCGGCTACAGCGTCGTCCCCGAGGCGTGGGGCGAGGCGTACGCCCGAGTGAACACCCCGTTCGCGGCGAACGAGCTCGCCTGCCGGGCCGCGCTCGCCGCCCTCGACGACGAGGACCACGTCGAGGAGTCGATCGAGTCGGCGCGGTGGGCCCGCGAGCACATCGCGGACGAGCTCGACGCGCCCACGGTCGAGTCGGCCGGCAACTTCGTGCTCGCCGAGGTCGGCGACGCGGAGCGGGTCGCCGACGCGGCCCAAGAGCGCGGCGTGATCATCCGTGACTGCACCTCGTTCGGCCTTCCGAACCACGTCCGGATCTCGACCGGCACCCGCGAGGAGACGCGCGAGGCGGTCGAGCGACTGAACGAGACGCTCGCCGACCTCGGCCTCGGTGTTCGGGCGTGAGCGGGAGCGAGCGAGACGCCGCCGGCACCGGCGCCGACGGCGCCCCCGCCCGCGTCGCCGTCACCGGCACCCCCGGAACCGGCAAGTCGACCGCGACCGCCCTCTTGGAGGGTGAGTACGACGTGATCCACCTCAACGACCGCATCAAGGGCGACGACGACCTCTGGACCGAGCGCGACGTCGAGCGCGACACCCTCGTCGCCGACCTCGACGCGGTGCGCGACCGCCTCGGGGAGTGGTCGGGCGTGCTCGACTCCCACCTCGCCCACCGCTTCGACGTCGACCGCGTGATTGTCCTGCGCTGTCGCCCGGAGACGGTCGAGACTCGGCTCCGTGAGCGCGGGGAGTCGGACGCGACCGCCGAGGAGAACGCCGAGCCGGATGAACCGTCTCGAGCTCTCGCTCGCAAGGCTCGCGAGAACGCGGAGAGCGAGGCGCTCGACGTGATCCTCTCGGAGGCCGTCGCGGAGCACGGCGTCGAGAACGTCTACGAGATCGACACGACCGACCGCGACCCCGCGGCCGTGGCCGACGAGATCCGCGCCGCGATCGAGGGCGAGCGCGAGCCGAGCGCCGGCACCGTCGACTTCATCGATTATATATGAGCCCGCCGCGACGGTCGGGACGGTAGATGACCCTCGACCAGTACCGCTCGGTGGCGGACCGCCTGCT
>NZ_NHOX01000031.1:0-30199 GCF_002252745.1 Halorubrum sp. Ib24
TCCACACGCACCCCCAGGGCTCGTCCGTGCCGCCGTCATCGCCGCCATCGCCTCGGCCCATCTCGCCCCCCATGCCGGCCGAGGGGTCGCCGTCCGCGGCCGAACATCCCTCGTCATCGGTCGTCGGGGTCGATCTTCGCGGCGGAACAGGCGGCATGTCCTCGCGGAATGCGCGCGGCTCCGCCGGGATGTCCGTCTCGGTTAGGGTGTCGGATGAGGGAGGCGCCGGGTCGTCGAGGGGGACGAGAGCGTTGCGACGCCGCCGCGGCCGGGAGGAGAGCCCCGGTCGCGGCGCCATCGTGGCTCCCGACCCCGCCTTCCCGCCGTAGCGGAGGAGTCCGGGGGCGTCCGACCGCCCTCGGCGAGGGCCGTGGCGGCGTCAGCTCGGCGGTAGGTCGGCGTCGGGTGGCGTCAGTCTCGTGACGCCCCGCCTCCGTGCTCGGGCGTCGCCGCGGCGCTCCTGGTCCTCTCGGGCTCCTCGACCGCAGTCCACGGGTTCGACGTCGATGTCGTCGCATACCGGCGCGTGGGGCGCGGGCGTTTTGTGTACCCCGTCGCGTCTACGAAGGGACTCGTGGGGGGTCAGATCGCGGAAAATAGACGAATCAGAGTGGGCCTGTCGCTATCTCGGCGAATGAACGTCAAAAGCCCCCAGTCGGCTGGGTGGAAATGGTTGGACGCGAATCGGCGGTGAACACCTCCAAGAAGACCAGTCCGCTCGCGTTGGAAATGGTTTGACCGCCGAATTCCGGCGGGTGAACAACTCCAAAAGCCCCAGTCGCGAGGACTCGATGGCTCGCTTGCCGCCCTCAGTCGCTCGTTTCACTTCGCTCCCTGCGGTGCTTGATCGGGCCGTTCTTCGTCCTCGCGATCTCCCCTTTTGAGTCCATCCACCCGCAACCCACCGCAGGGGGGCCTCAACACCTCCCAGCCTGTCGTCGCTCACTTCGGTTCGCGGAACTCCCTCGCGCGTGGCTGCTCGGCCGCGAAGCTTACCTCGCTAGGCACGCGCCACTGCACCGCCGTCGTTTTAGTAAATAAATCGGCGCTTCCGTCTAGGCGGTTTTATATACGACGTCTACTCGCCGCACCCTCTGCGCTCGGGGACGGCCATCCCGAGGGTCGGCCATCGCGTCGAAGAAAGTCCTTGGGAACGAGACGTCGACGTGCTCGCCGCCGCGGGATCGTCGTGGTGCCCTCGGCGGCGAGGCGCGGGCCACGGGCGAGCGACATCACGATCCGGTGGTCGGCGCGGGCCGTCGGACGCTCGGGCCCCCGCAGGGTCGCCTCTCGCGACCGTGGAAAATCGTTCGAGGACGTCCGGCTCCGTCGGTCGTCTCGGCGGCCCCATCTTCGTCAGCTCCTCGGCCATCGCGGGACGCGGGTCGGGTCTCCTGTGTACCGGGACGTGCTCGCAGTTCGCTGAGATCCGGGTGCGCCGTCGGCGACCGCGCCAGGCGCGGCGGCGATGGTGGGGAGGAGGGTCGGGCGTGTCCCCACGTCGACCTCGAGCCGGGAGGAGGTCCAACGGGTCGCGACGAATGACTCCCTGCGTCGCGGTCCCACTCGACGTCGACCCCATGCGGCTCCGCGATGTCGACGATCGCGGAGTCGCCCTGCGCGCTCGGGCGGGAGCGCCCTCGATGCGGACGGACTCGCCGGAGCCGCCGCGACCGCCCGGCCGCGAACGAGGTACGGAGCATGACGAGAAGTCGCCGGGGAACGCGCTAGCTCCCGCCGGCGGGGCGCGACGACTGCCGCCCTCGGCGACGAACCCGCCGCGCCGCGGCGCCGTCGAGCCCTCCCCCGTCGGCCCCCCAGGGGTCGCCTCGACGCCGAAGTCGTCGAGTAGTCTCGAGCCGTGATGTCGACGTACGCGCCGACTTGAGTCGGTCGTCAGATCGATCTCGATTCCCCGGGTCGTGACCGCGGCCCGGCCATCAGCAGCGCGGCTGACGTACTGCTGAGGAGACGTGCCCGGGAATTCGCCACCTCGCCGCCGCGGAGGGGCCCCGGAGAAACCAGCGGCGCCTGGCCGTTACCCCGTTGTCGACTCCGCGCGACGCCGAGGTCCGTGGAGGGCCGTCAGGGAGCGGCCCCTGCGGCGCGACCGGAGCGACCCTCCCCCGTCAGCCCTCGCGCCGGTCGGCGAGCGCGGCGCGGGCCGTGCACCAGCCCGCATCGGTCGCCCGAGTTCGGCAGTCGATCACGTCGTCGGGGACCGCCGCCCCGGCCGTCGAAGCCGCGACTGAGAGGACTCGGCGCCGTCGGGACGAGCGCGTCGGTGTCGGCGTCGGCGACGTCGCTCCCGACTCCGGCCCCGACCGCGCCGCCGAAGGCGTCACGGCGCCCAGGCGGTCGCCCGCTTCAGCGGAGACGAGCGGGACCGCACGAGGTCCGCGCCGTCGCTGTACCCGGCGGCGAGCAGCGCGCGGTGCGTGTAGCTCTTCGAGGGCGGCGCGCGGGTCGTTCCCCCGCACAGGTCGATTCGGTGACGGGACGTCCATACACCTTCTGCCGGGCGCGGCGAAATTCGGGCCGCCGGTAGGCCGAACGCGGCACGACTGTCGCTGGGCGAACGGCCGCGGACGCGTCGATCGGTTCCCGCCGCGGCGGCCCGGCGACACCCTTTATTACCACGGGAGCGTTAAAGCGCGCGTATGCCCAGTGTGGAGATGGCGGCGCCGACCAAGCCTTCGCTGACGACGACGAAGTCGAAGGCGCCAACGGAGCTGTGTAGCTCGTGTACAGGACTTCGGGGCACAGAGGCCGCGACGAGTTCCACGCTCCGGTGGCAGCAAGGTACTCCACGAGCTCGAGCACCGGGAAGTCGTCCGCCTCAGGCCTCCGTCGTCCGGCGCTCGGGGTCCGGCGGTCCTCGGGCGCTCTACGCGGCCGCGCGAACATGTGACGACATGGACGAGATGTCGCACACGACTACGACGACCTCAGAGCGGAGGAACAGCGCCCGCGGCCTGAGCCCGCGGCGCTCAGCCAAGAGGAGCTGGCCACCGCTTCCACACGCTCCTGACACGCGGCTCAACGAGGAAGGCCAGCTCATCCGCGAATGTCGACGCGTGACACGCCTCCCGACCGACGAGTCCAGCGGAAGCTGGAGCGTGCGCTCGACATCTCGCTCGTCGAGGCGAGTCGTCGAGGACGGCCGACTGGGAACGCGCGACTCGGGACGATGACGCTCGGCGACGTGTTCAAGCGGCAGAAGACTGAAGACACCTCGCGCCGCGGTTCGCCGCTCCGCTCGATTCGACGCGTAGGCCGCGGACGAGGCGAGGACCGCGAGCAGTACGAACGCGGACGAGCGGTGAGCGTCGGATCGTGACGCGAGGGACGGGGCTCTGCCACTGAACGCGCGCACGGACCGTCAGCCGCGCTGCACTGTCCCTGGCGCGCTTGGAGGTTACGAGTGGATTACGTCCCCGAGCAGCCAGTCCGGGAGCCGGACGGGAGGTTGGTATGGCTGGTTCCGCAGAGACCGCCGCGCGATGCCTACGACCCGGCCGCGCGACGCTCGAGCACCCGACGAGCCGGTACATGAGGATCGCTGTAGCATCACAGGCGCAGGGCGCGACGGCCGACGCAGGTCGACCATGAACGCTCCCCGCGGCCGGTCGCGAACGTCGGACGAGCGTCGCGGGCCGACAGCCAGACGCGTCGCCTCCGGAGGGGCGGCCGCACACCGTCCGTTCCGCCGGTGTCCGTGGCTGCTCCGATTCCGCCCGTCAGTCCGTCCGCCCCGGGGTAGTCGGGACTGATGTATCGACCGTCTCGGGGTCGTACGCTCCGGAACCAAGAACTCGCCGGCGCGCGCTACTCGGCGCACGCGCGCACTTCGCGTCGTCGTAGCCGCCGCCGTCTGTACCGCGACGAAAACCCACGTGGCTCTGCATGTCCTCGGCGGTCTCGCCCCGACCGCCTTGCGCACCGCTGTAGTGTTCGAGCGTCCGGGCGGGCTGCGGCCTGTTCGCGGCGTACGCGTTGACGCTGGAGCGCTCGTCCTCTCGCCTAAGAGGGGTGCAGCCTGTGCTCCTCTGTTCGCAAACCGGTCCGCAGGCTGGAACCCGACGGCGTTGGGCCGCCGCTCGCCGACGCGCCATGCGCGCGTGGTTCCTCCCCTCCCTCGCGCGACGCAGGCCGGACCATGGTTCTCCCGGGAGCTGCCTTAGGACGGAACATCGTCCTCCCAGCGAACCGCCGACCGCTCCGGTCGAGGGCCGGCTCCCGCCGCCGACGAGTCGTCGTCGCTCGCGTCGGATTCGCCGTTCGATACCGGGAGGATTCCTCCACGCCGACGGCGTGCACTCGCACGAATCCTGGTCGCCGGGCACGCGGAGAGAACGCGTTACCCTTCCGGTCCCTCCTCGGTCGTCCGACATCCGGACGTTGCGGTCGGCGAAGTACTCGCGGAGTGGGCTCCGTGACCCCGTGGTCGAAAACGGTCGCGTGGCTCGTGCGTTTCCACGCCGCCGATGAGCTCTTATGAGGAATGTGCCGGCACCACAGACCGTATAAGACGTTCGCTCCGCGCGGGTGGAACGGGGGCACCCCGGGCAGACGGCGGATCGACGGGGCGAGAGCGGCGGATCGACGGGGCGGCGGATGAGCGGGCGCGGGCGCGGACGCGACTCGGCGAGTTCCGGCGGCTCGGGTAGCGTCGCCGGAGCATGAAGTATTTGGCCCCGCGGCTCCCGAGTGCGGGTATGTTCATCCTGGTGAACCTCAAGGCGTACCCGTGCGATCCGATCGAAGTCGCGACCGCCGCCAGCGACGTCGCCGAGGCGTCCGGCGCTCGGATCGCGGTCTCGCCGCAGGCGGCCGACCTCGCCCGCGTCGCGGACACCGGCGTCGAGACGTGGGCCCAGCACGTCTCGCCGAACGACCACGGCTCGCACACCGGGTCGACGCTCGCCGAGGCCGTCGCCGACAACGGCGCCGAGGGGACCCTCGTCAACCACTCCGAGAAGCGGCTGAAGCTCGCCGACGTCGACGGCGCCGTCCGCGCGGCCGAGCGCGCCGACCTGGAGACGATCGTCTGCGCGAACAACCCCGCGCAGGTCGGCGCGGCCGCGGCGCTCGGCCCCGACGCCGTCGCCGTCGAGCCCCCGGAGCTTATCGGCGGCGACGTCTCCGTCTCGACGGCCGACCCCGGGATCGTCGAGGACGCGGTCGCGGTCGCCGACGCGGTCGACCCCGACGTCGACGTGTTCTGCGGCGCCGGCGTCTCGACCGGCGAGGACGTGGCCGCCGCGGGTGACCTCGGCGCGTCCGGGATCCTGCTGGCCTCCGGCGTGGCGAAGGCCGACGACCCGCGGGCGGCGCTGGAGGACCTCGTCTCGGGGCTCTGAGCGCGGCGACCGCCGCGGGAGCGGGCCGATCGCCTCGCACCGGCCACCGTCGCAGGTCCCTGCGCTTGCGGATCTGTATAAAGACACCGGTGCGAGCAGTTCACACGATCGGCGAAACCGCACGACGTGAGCGGTATCAGCTGACCGACGAGATCGCGCCGTCTAGTAACCTTTAACCGACACAAGCCGCTAACTTTGGCTAAGATGGCGAGCAACAAGATCCTCGGTATCGACCTCGGTACCACCAACTCCGCGTTCGCGGTGATGGAGGGCGACGAGCCCGAGATCATCGCGAACGCGGAGGGCGACCGGACCACGCCCTCCGTCGTCGCCTTCGCCGACGACGACGAGCGGCTCGTCGGGAAGCCGGCGAAGAACCAGGCCGTCCAGAACCCCGACCGCACGATCCAGTCGATCAAGCGGCACATGGGCGAGGACGACTACACGGTCGAGATCGGGGACGAAGAGTACACGCCCGAGCAGGTCTCGGCGATGATCCTCCAGAAGATCAAGCGCGACGCCGAGGAGTACCTCGGCGACGACGTCGAGAAGGCGGTCATCACCGTCCCCGCGTACTTCAACGACAAGCAGCGGCAGGCGACCAAGGACGCCGGCGAGATCGCCGGCTTCGACGTCGAGCGGATCGTCAACGAGCCGACCGCCGCCTCGATGGCGTACGGCCTCGACGACGAGTCCGACCAGACCGTCCTCGTGTACGACCTCGGGGGCGGCACGTTCGACGTGAGCGTGCTCGACCTGGGCGGCGGCGTCTACGAGGTCGTCGCCACGAACGGCGACAACGACCTCGGCGGCGACGACTGGGACGAGGCGCTCATCGACCACATCGCCGACGAGTTCCGGAACGACCACGGGATCGACCTCCGCGAGGACCGCCAGGCGCTCCAGCGCCTGAAGGACGCCGCCGAGGAGGCGAAGATCGAGCTGTCGAACAAGAAGGAGACGACGGTCAACCTCCCCTTCATCACCGCGACCGACAGCGGTCCGGTCCACCTCGAACAGTCGATCACCCGCGCGACGTTCGAGAACCTCACCGGTGACCTGATCGAGCGCACCGTCGAGCCGACCGAACAGGCGCTCTCCGACGCCGGCTACGACAAGGGCGACATCGACGAGGTCATCCTCGTCGGCGGCTCGACCCGGATGCCGCAGGTCCAAGAGCAGGTCGAGGAGCTCGTCGGTCAGGAGCCGAAGAAGAACGTCAACCCCGACGAGGCGGTCGCGCTCGGCGCGGCGGTCCAGGGCGGCGTGCTCTCCGGCGACGTCGACGACATCGTCCTGCTGGACGTCACCCCGCTCTCGCTCGGGATCGAGGTGAAGGGCGGCCTCTTCGAGCGGCTCATCGAGAAGAACACCACCATCCCGACCGAGGAGTCGAAGGTGTTCACCACCGCCGCCGACAACCAGACTTCGGTCAACGTCCGCGTCTTCCAGGGCGAGCGCGAGATCGCCGAGGAGAACGAGCTGCTCGGCGCGTTCCAGCTCTCCGGCATCCCGCCGGCGCCCGCTGGAACCCCCCAGATCGAGGTCTCGTTCAACATCGACGAGAACGGGATCGTCAACGTCGAGGCCGAAGACCAGGGCTCGGGGAACGCCGAGTCGATCACCATCGAGGGGGGCGTCGGCCTCTCCGACGAGGAGATCGAAGAGATGCAGGAGGAGGCCGAGAAGCACGCCGAAGAGGACGAGGCCCGCCGCGAGCGGATCGAGGCCCGCAACGAGGCCGAGACGACGATCCAGCGCGCCGAGACCCTCTTAGAGGAGAACGAGGAGGACCTCGACGAGGACCTCATCGGCGACATCGAGGACTCGATCGAGGACGTCGAGGCGGTGCTCGAGGACGAGGACGCCGACACCGACGAGATCGAGTCGGTCACGGAGGCGCTCACGGAGGAGCTCCAGGAGATCGGCAAACAGATGTACGAGGGACAGGCCGCGCAGGCCGGTCCGGGCGGCGCAGGCGGCGCCGCCGGCGGTCCCGGCGGTATGGGCGGGCGGGCCGGTCCGGCGGCGCGGCGGTCCGGGCGGCGCGCCGGCCCCGGCGGCGCGGGCCCCGACGGCGACGACGAGGAGTACGTCGACGCCGACTTCGAGGACGTGGACGACGACGAGGAGTAGCGTCGGCGCCCTCGCCTTCGGACGCGCCCCTTAACACGACCCAGCCACGAACGACCAATAACGAACGTAACGCATGAGCGAAGATTTCTACGACGTCCTCGGCGTGTCGCGGGACGCCAGCGAGGAGGAGATCAAGAAGGCGTACCGCAAGAAGGCCGCCGAACATCACCCGGACGTCAGCGACGACGACGACGCCGAAGAGCGGTTCAAGAAGATCCAGAAGGCCAAGGAGGTGCTCACTACGAGGATAAGCGCCGCCCAGTACGACCAGCTCGTCATACCGCTTCACCGAGGCGACAAGCGCGGCGGCGACGGGCGCGGCGGGTCGGGCGGGGCGCGGTCCCTTCGGGGGAGCGCGGCGCGGGCGGGCGCCGGCGGGTTCGAGACATCTTCAACAGTTCTTCGGCGGCGGCGGTGGTCGCGGGCGTTTCGCGGCGGCCGCGACGATCGCCCCCGTCAGGGACGGGACCTCCGTACGGGGCTCACGATCGACCTCGAAGATGCGTTCGAGGGGGCGACCAAGGAGGTCACGCTCACCCGCCCCACGGCCTGTGACACCTGCGACGGCGCGGGCCACCCGCCGGACGCCGACGTGCAGACCTGCCCTCAGTGTAACGGGCGCGGGCAGGTCCAGCAGGTCCAGCAGACGCCGCTCGGCCGCGTCCAGCAGACCTCGACGTGCCCGCGCTGCGAGGGCGAGGGCGAGCTGTACAGCGAGGACTGTTCCGACTGCGGCGGCGACGGCGTCGTCCGCGAGGAGGCGACGCTCTCGGTGGAGATCCCGCCGGGGATCCGCTCCGGCCAGAGCCTCCGGATGGAGCGCGAGGGCGCGCCCGGCGAGAACGGCGGGCCCAACGGCGACCTGCTCATCGAGGTCGACGTCGACATCGGCGACCGGTACGAGCGCGACGGCGACGACCTCCGCGTCAGCGAGGCGATCTCCTTCCCGCAGGCCGTCTTCGGCGACACGGTCGAGGTCGAGACGGTCGACGGCACCGTGGAGATGGACGTCCCCGCCGGCACCCAGAGCGGCGAGACGTTCCGACTGGAGGGGAAGGGGATGCCCCGGCTGCGGCGCCGCGGCCGCGGCGACCTCTACGTGCAGGTGGGCGTCGTGATCCCCGACTCGCTCAACGAGGAGCAGCGCGAGGCGCTGGAGGCGTTCGCCGAGGCCGGCGGCGAGGACATCGACGTCGGCGGCGGCTTCTTCGAGCGGCTGAAGAGCTCCTTCTAACGCACTCACCCCTATCAACCCGTAGTTTTTCCGGCGCGCGCCGCCTATCACGGTCCATGGGCTACGACACCACCGCCTACGACGACGTCGAACCGCGCGCGCCGGGGATGTACTTCCTCCGCGACGCGCTCGACTGCGAGAGCCTCGGCGTGACGGTCGTCGAGGCCGACGACGGCTGGGAGGGGATGGAGCACGACCACGCCGACGCCGACCACGAGGAGGTGTACGTCCTGCTCCACGGCGCGGCGACGCTGACCGTCGACGGCGAGGCCGTCGAGCTCGGTCCGGGCGACGCCGTCCGGGTCGACGCCGACTCGACGCGCGACCTCGCCTTTTCGGCCGACGGCTCGCGGATGGTCATCGCCGGCGCGCCCTGACACGAGCGCTCGACCCCGGACGGACCCGCCACTCCTCGTTTTTAAGTCGCGGCCGCCCCGAGTCGCGGACATGGACGTCGTCGGCGATATCCTCGCTCGCGACCGGCGGAGTCGCGACGTCGCGCTCGTCACGCCCGACGAGCGCGAACGCACGTATCGGGACCTGATCACCAACGGGTACAAGTCGGCGAACGTGCTCCGCTACCTCGGCGCGCGGGAGGGGTCGACCGTGGCAGTCGAGCCGGCGCCCGGACTCCACACGACGCTCGCCTTCCTCGGCGCGGCCGCGCTGGGCCGCCCGGTCCGGTTCGACCCCGAGACCGGGATCGCGCGCGGCGACCGCGTCGTCCTCGTCGACGTGGCCGACGAGTCGACGACGGAGCCGGCCCCCGGCACCGGCCTCGCCGCCTTCGGCGGACCGCCGGAGCGACCCGAGACGACCCACTGGGAGCAGGAGCTGTGGAGCGAGAATCCGGGGATGCCCCCCAGCGGAGTCGGCCCGGACGACATCGTGCTGCGCGAGACGGACGGCGAGGGACCGGACCGGAGCGGGAGCGTCACTCACCGCGCGCTCCTCGACGCGGCCGCGTCGGTCGCCGGCGAGCACGGGCTCGAACCGGGTGATTCGGTGACGCTCCGCGGTGACCTCTCGGACCCGCGGGCGCTGGCCGCGGGCCTCGTCGCACCGCTCGCGGCGGGCGCGACGTCCGTCCTCGTGGGTGAGGAGACGGACAACGGCGAACCGACCGTGACCGTCGAGCGGGAGGACGGCGGCTCGCGACGGGTGGCGCTCCCGGCGCTGGGCGAACGCTAAGACAAAGCGACGAGAGCGGCGGCGGTCGCCTCAGTCGTCGGCCGGGTTCGGCGGCGCCGACCGGTCCCGCTCGTGGAGGTGACACGCCGACTCGTGGCCGGGCTCGTGGCTGGTCCGCTGGGGGACGCGTTCCTCGCAGGGGGTGGTGACCCGCTCGGAGAGCGTCGCCGCCGCCGCGTCGAGGTCGTCGTCGAGCGCCTCGTCGAGCGCCGCGTCGAGCAGAGACTCCATCTCGTCGGAGGATATCGTCTCCTCGAGGTCGAACTCGCGGCGGATCTGTCCTTTCACGGCATCTGGGGTGGCGCCGGTGTCGGTCCCGGTCCGGAAGTTCTCGCGGATCTGATCGACGTCGACGCTGTCGGCGGCGAGCGCGTCGCGGAGGTTCAACAGTCCACGCCAGCTCGACTGGTCGAGGTCGACGTCGTCCGGCTGGATCACCCTGTGACACCGGGTGTGGAACCGACAGCCCGACGGCGGGTTCGTCGGGCTCGGCACGGTCCCCGTCAGCTCGATCCCCTCGGCGGTCGAGCGCGGGTCCGGCGTCGGGATCGCCGAGAGCAACGCCTCCGTGTACGGGTGTTGCGGGTCGGCGAAGACGCGGTCCGTCGGTCCGATCTCGACGATCTCACCGAGGTACATGACGGCCACCCGGTCGCAGATCTCCCGGATGACGGACATGTCGTGGCTGATGAACAACAGCGAGAGGTCGAACTCCGACTGCAGGTCGGCGATGAGGTCGAGGATCTCCGCCTGAATCGAGACGTCGAGCGCGGAGACCGGCTCGTCGGCGACGATGAGCTCCGGGTTCAATACGAGCGCTCGCGCCAGCGCGATCCGCTGTTTCTGCCCGCCGGAGAACTCGTGGGGATAGCGGTCGTAGTCCTCGGGCGAGAGCCCGACGCGTTCGAGCAGGTCCTCCACGATCGCACGCCGCCGGTGGCGGTCGGACATGCCGTGGATCTGGAGCATCTCCGCGACCGCGCCCCCGACCGACATCCGCGGGTCGAAGCTGGAGGAGGGGTCCTGGAAGATCATCTGCGCGTCGCGGCGGAACGCCTTCAGCTCCCGGTCGTCGAAGCGCGTCACGTCGTTCGGGTGCGTGCCGTCGGCGTTCCGGGTCGCACCGCTCCGCCCGCCGCCGTTGAATATCACCTCGCCGCCCGTGGGCTCTTCCAGCCGGACGATGGAGGTGGCGGCGGTGGACTTCCCGCAGCCCGACTCGCCGACGAGTCCCAGCGTCTCCCCGGGAGCGATGTCGAAGCTGATCCCGTCGACGGCGCGAGCGGCGCCGACCTGTCGGTTCAACAGGCCCTTCCGGATCGGGTAGTGCTTCTTGAGGTCCCGCACCGAGAGGAGCGGCTCCTCAGTCATCGGCGGAGCTCACCTCCTCGCCGTCGGCGGTCGAGTCCGGAATCCCGTCGCGGACGACCGAGTCGTCGCGGCCGGGGCGGTAGTGGACGCAGGAGGCGCGCTGACCCGGGTTCACTTCGATCTCCTCCGGCTGGTCGCCGGTCACGCAGGCGTCGACCGCGTGCTCGCACCGCGGGGCGAAGCGACAGCCGTCCGGCGGATCGAGCGGATCGGGAAGGGTCCCGGGGATACCCCCCTTCTTCCCGCCGATCTCGGGGAGGCAGTTCAGCAGCTGCTGGGTGTACGGGTGCGCGGGGCGCTCGAAGATGTCGAGGACGTCGCCGCGCTCCATCACCTTGCCGGCGTACATCACGACGATGCGGTCGGCGATCTCGGCGACGACGCCCAGGTCGTGCGTGACGAAGAGGATCCCCATGTCGAACTCCTCCTGCAGGTCGTCGAGGAGCCGGAGGATCTGCGCTTGCACCGTCACGTCCAGCGCCGTGGTCGGCTCGTCCGCGATCAGCAGGTCGGGGTCGCCGACGAGCGCCATCGCGATCATCACGCGCTGCTTCTGTCCGCCGGAGAACTCGTGCGGGTAGTCGTCGAACCGCGAGCTGGCGTTCGCGATCCCCACCTTGTCCATCAGGTCGATCGCCTTCGCGCGCGCCTCCTCGTCGGAGACGTCGCGGTGGATCTGCAGCGCCTCGACGATCTGCCACCCGACGGTGTAACAGTGGTTCATCGCCTCCTGCGGGTTCTGGAAGATGTGCGCGATCTCGTAGCCGCGGATCTCGCGGAGTTCGGGCTCGCTCATCTCCAGCAGATCGCGGCCCTTGAACCGGACCGAGCCCCGGACGCGACCCGGCGGCTCCTTGACGATCCGCGTCACCGACTCCGTCGCCACCGTCTTCCCGGAGCCGGACTCCCCGACGATACAGACGGTCTCGCCCTCGTCGACCGAGAAGTCGACCCCGTCGACGGCCGTGAGCTCTCCGTTGTCGGTGCTGAACGTCGTCGTGAGGTCTTCGACCTCGAGCAGTGGTTGTCGGGTGGACATTATGCGCTCTCCGCCTCCGCTTCGGGGTTCAGAGCGTCCAGCAGCGCGTCGCCGATGAAGTTGAACGCCAGGATCGTCAGGAACAGCACGATGCCGGGCGACAACACGATCCACGGCGCGAACGCCAGGTCGCTCCGGCCCGCGGATATCAGCTGTCCCCACGAGGGGACCGCCGAGTCGCCGATCCCGAGGAACGCGAGCTGCGCCTCCGCGAGCAGGAAGCCGGGGATGAGCAGCGTGAGCTGCGTGATGATGCTGCTCGCCACGTTCGGGACGACGTGTTTCCGGACCACGCGGTAGGTGCTCGCGCCGCTGATCCGCGTCGCCTTGATGAACTCCTCCTCGGAGACGGACAGCGACTTGCTGCGCACGTACCGCGCGGTGCCGCCCCACGCGAACGCCGAGAACACGAGGATGAACATCCCCAATCCGGCGCCGTAGATGTACAGGATGAGCAGGAACATCAGGAACGTCGGGAACGAGAGGATGATGTCGACGAACCGCATCATCACTTCGTCGACCCAGCCGCCCGCGTACGCGCTGACGGTGCCGAACGTGATGCCGATCGCCGCGACGATCGTCGTCGTGATGAAGGCTATCTGCATGCTGATCGTCATGCCGTAGACGATGCCGGCGAAGACGTCTTTCCCGCCGCGAGTGGTCCCGAGCGGGTGCTGCCACGTCCCCTGACACCGTCCGTTCACCACCTCGCCGACGCAGTTCGCGACGTTCGCCTCGTCGATCGAGAGGAACACCGGCGGCTGGTGGCCGGTGAGGATGCTCTGCTCCGGCGCGCTGATCAGGAGCGGACCGATGAGCCCGCCCACGAACACGATCCCCAGCCAACCGAGGCTGACGACCGCGGGGCGGTTCCGCCTGAACTCCTTCCAGTAGTACCGCGTCATCCGCGGGTTCTGATACAGCGGCAGTATCAGGTAAAAGAAGAACAGGAACAGCGTGAACACGAAGAAGTAGTCCAGCGGGTCGAGGTTCCTGCTGAGTCCGATCGCCTGGAACGTCGCCTCGCGTTCGCCGACGAACTGGTAGTCGTACAGCCAGAGGAGCGCCAGCGGCAGCGTCGCCACCAGCATGCCGATCGAGTTTATCGACAGGTCGAACCGTCCCGACTCGGAGAGCTCGCTCCAGTCGACGCGGTCGAACTGCTCCGGTTTCTTCGTTGCCATTGTGAGTTATCTGTCGTCGTAGTTGATTCGCGGGTCGAGCACGGTGAACACCAAGTCTTCTAGCAGGTTGCCGACGACGGCAATGAAGGTGAACACCAGCGTCGATCCCAACACCAGGTTGGTGTCCTGCGAGATGAGCGCGTTGAACGTCAGTCTGCCCAGTCCGGGGATGCCGAACACGACTTCCACGAGCAGCGACGACCCGATGAACAGCGCCAACAGCTGCCCGACGAGCGTCGTCGACAGCGGGACCATCGTCGGCCGCATCACGTGGTAGGCGTACGCGCGCAGCGGCGAGACCCCTTTCGCCTTCGCCGTCTTCATGAAGTCGGAGTTCTGGAACTCCGCGGACTCGTTCCGCGAGACCCGCATCGTCGCGCCGATCGAGCCCGTGACGAGCACGAACACCGGCAGAATCAGCTGCCGGACGTTCTGCAGGCTGAACACGGGAGCGCTCGTGTCGTACGATATCGGGACGACCTCGAACCAGACCCCGAAGATCAGGAGCAGGATGATCCCGAAGAAGAAGTTCGGAATCGCGTACCCGAAGAACGCGAACCCGGTCGCGACGTGGTCGCGCCAGCTGTACATGTTCGCCGCGGAGTAGACGCCGACGAGCGGCCCGAGGGTTATCGTGAGGACGGTCCACGGGATCGAGTACTGCGCGGTGTAGTAGAGCGCCTGCAGCAGCGCCTCGGTCACGGGCTGGCTGCGGCTCTCCGACCAGCCCCAGTCGAGCGTGTAAATGCTCCGGATGAAGTCCATGTACCGAACGTACAGCGGCTGGTTGAGCCCGCGGAGCTCGCGCTCTCGCTCGACCGCGGCCGAGGGGTCACCGCCCTGCAGCGCGGCCTGCGTCGCCGCCTCGCGGATCGCCGGGTTGGGCGCGGCCGCGAGCAGGAGGAACGTGATCGTGGTGATGATCAGCGAGACGACCACGGCCCACAGCACGCGTGCGCCGACGTACTTTCCGAATCCCATATTGATGACGTGGAAGTGTGAGAGACGGCGGCGTTACTGCTCGTATCTCCACGCGGGGAGGTTCCAGCCGTTCGAGAAGTTCTCGATGGGGCCTTCGAGCCCCTCGCGGTAGCCGACCGTGCTGTCGGGGAACGCGAGCATGATGTACGGCTGCTCTTCCGCGATGTTGACGAAGAGGTCGACGAGCGCGTCGGCCAGCTCCTCCTCGCTGGACGCCTGCCGGGCGTTGTCGAACAGCGTCTGCGCGTCGAACTCGGGGTAGTAGCCGACCGGGTTGTACGACCCGGTCGCGCCGTCGAAGAAGACGGCGTTCGTGAGGGGGTTCCGCGGGAACGTGTTCAGTCCGTACACGATCTCCATGTCCCAGTCCTCGTTCCCGGTGATGTTTCGCGGTCCGGGGTTCGTCGCGGTGGGCGAGGTCCACTCGACCTCCTCGCCGTCGACGGTGTCGACGAGCTCGTCAGGGACGCTGGTGACCTCGCCCTCCTCGTTCCGCTCGGGCGTGGGGAAGTCCGTCGTGGTGTAGTACTCCGTGTCGAACCGCGTGCCGTCGATGGCCTCGATACTCACGTCGATCCCGAGGTTGTTCCCGAGCTCCTGT
The DNA here is from genome assembly GCF_002252745.1 of Halorubrum sp. Ib24. Taxonomy (NCBI): domain Archaea; kingdom Methanobacteriati; phylum Methanobacteriota; class Halobacteria; order Halobacteriales; family Haloferacaceae; genus Halorubrum; species Halorubrum sp. Ib24. The sequence goes on from NZ_NHOX01000031.1 coordinate 15,101, forward strand.
GCGATGAACTCTCCCATCAGCTGCTCGGTCTCCTGGCCGGCGCTGTGGTAGAGGCTGAGCTGGACCTGGTTGCCGTCTGGATCGACCATCGTCTCGCCGTCGAAGCCGTACTCGTATTCGGACTGCTCGAAGGCGTCCTCCGCCAGCCCGCGGGCGTACTCGCTCCCGTAGCGGTCGCCGACGCCGAACATCGGGATGTTGTCCTCGGGCGGATAGAAGTTACTGAAGCGGGGCTGCCACGTGAAGTGCGTCTCCGCGAAGTCGCGGAAGACGCCCTGGATCAGGCTCTGCTTGTCGATCGCCGCGGCCATGGCCTGCCGGAACGGGATGTGCCGGAACATGTTTCCCGGTCCGGTCGTCCAGCCGTTGTCCCGCATGTTGACGGACAGCTTCTCGTTGTACGGCTGCGGGATCTGGTTGACGTAGATCTCGTCGTTGTCCTGATACTCCTGCACACGCTCGGGCGGGATAGCCGCTGAATCGACTTCGCCGGTCTCCAACGCACCGAGTCGGGAGGCCTGTTCGCCGAGGACCTGGATCTCCGCTGACTCGAAGTACGGGGCCTCGTTGAAGACGTCCGGGAGGTCGTCGGCGTCCTGAAGGTAGTAGTCGTCGTTGCGGCTGTACTGGGTGCCGCCGTCGCGCTGCCACTCGTCGAGCACGTACGGGCCGAGGTTGCCGGAGAACTGGAGTTCGAGCAACTCCTCGTCCTGCCGGAGCCCCTCGGCGTCCTCCTCCTCGACGTACGGCTGGAGGAGATCCTGCGGGATGGGGTACAGGAGCGGCTCGTAGCTCTCGGGCCAGAGGAGTTGCGGGCTCTGGAGGGTGGCCTGAAACTCGTACTCGCCGGTCTGTTCCACTTCTACGCCCGTCCAGTACGTGGCACTGACCGAACTGGCCCAGCCCCCTTGGTGAACTTCCTGGATGAGATACACGAAGTCGCTCGCGGTCACCTCGCCGTACGGGTCGCTGAACTGGAGCCCCTCGCGGACCTCGAACGTCCACACCTCGCCGTCCTCGGTGGACATGTCGTAGAGCAGCGGGACGTACTCGTTGTCGGCGTTGAACGTGTACCCCTGGTCGAGCGCGCGAGCGATCGCGTTCCCGGCGCCGTTTTCGTCGTTGTATATCGGATTGAGCGTCGTGAACGAGGCCGCGGCGGCCGTCGCGTACGTCGACGTGTCGGTGCCGCTGTCCTCGCCGTCGCCGCCGTCCGTCCCGTCGTCCCCGTCGGTCCCGTTCCCGGTCTCCCCGTCGCCGCCGTCACCGCCGTTGCCCGAGCAGCCGGCGAGCGCGGTCGCACCGCCGACGCCGAGCATGGAGAGCCACTGTCGACGTCCGAGACGCCGACCGTCTTTGCCACCGTCAGTGTGTCGCCGTGACATACCACGAGACAGTGAGTGTACGCACTAAAAACCTCAGATGTTCAGATAGATACGGCGAATAACCGCTAAAGACGGCCTTATACACCGTATAAACGGTCCACTCGAGAGTAGTTTATAAACGAACAGGCACATCGTGTCGTCGACACGAGACGTTCGGGCAGTCCGGTTCGGCCGGCGGGCGACCCGGATCCCAAAGCCCCTAAGCCGCGCCGGTGAACTGGGCGGTATGACCGATATCCACCCGCACCAGCGCGTCGCGGTGCTCGCCGACTCGCAGAACCTGTACCACTCCGCGCAGAGCTTCTACTCGCGGAACATCGACTACTCCGGCCTGTTGGAGGCCGCGGTCGACGACCGCGAGCTCGTCCGGGCCATCGCGTACGTGATCCGCGCCGACTCCCCGGAGGAGGAGAGCTTCTTCGAGGCGCTCCGCGACATCGGCTTCGAGACGAAGATCAAGGAGATCAAGACGTTCGCCGACGGCTCCAAGAAGGCCGACTGGGACCTCGGGATGAGCCTGGACGCCGTCTCGCTCGCCAGCCACGTCGACACCGTCGTGCTCTGTACCGGCGACGGCGACTTCGCTCGGCTCTGCTCGCACCTCCGCCACGAGGGCGTCCGCGTCGAGGCGATGGGGTTCGGCAACTCCGCCGCCGAGGAGCTGATCGAGGCCGCGGACGACTTCGTCGACCTCGCCGAAGAGGAGGAGACGTTCCTGCTGTAACCGTCGGCCGGATCAGTGTTTCGCCGCAGCGTCACCGAGCAGCCCCGCGATCGCCCGTTCGACCGCCTCCGCGGCCGCGTCCACCTCTCGCACGCGGACGTACTCGCGCTCCGAGTGCGCGACCGCGCCCGCGTCGTCGGCGAGGTCGCCGGGGCCGAACACGACCGTCGGCGCCGGTGCGAAGTACGACGCCTCCGTCGCCGCGCCGAAGGGGCGCACGGATCCCCCGCGGTCGGTCGCGAGCCCGGTCGAGTCGGCCGCCGCCCGCGCCGCGCCCGCGACCGCGTCGACTAGCTCGTGATCGGGGGGCGTCGAGAACGCCTCGAAGAAGGGCGACTCCCGGTCGGTGAGCGCGACGTCGACGCCGACGTCCTCCGGGACCCGCGCCCGCACCGCGGCCGCGAGCGCCGAGCGGAATCCCTCGGCCGTCTCCGGCGGGACGCTCCGCCGGTCGACGGTGATCTCGCAGTCCGCCGGCACCTGGTTCGTCGCCTCCCCGCCCTCGATGACGGTCGGCGTGAGCTTCGGCGGGCCGAGCTGGGGGTGCTCGTCGGCGTCCGCGTCGAAGGTCCGGACCGCCTCGAGCGCGCCCTCGGCGGCCGCGACCGCGTTCGCGCCGGCGAACTCCGCGGCGTGCGCCGCGGTGCCCGACAGCTCGACGGTACCCTGGAACCGCCCCTTCGCGGCGGTACACGCGTCGAGCCCGGTCGCCTCGCCGACCAGGAACAGGTCGCCGTCGAGCCGGTCCTCGGTCCCCAGCAGCCGCCCCGTCAGCGCCGCCGCCCCGAGCGACAGGGTCTCCTCGTCGGGCGTGAGCGCGAGCGTGAGCCGGCCGCGCTCCGGGGCGGCCGAGAGGAACCCGGACCGGAGCGCGGCGAGCGGTCCCTTTGCGTCGCACGCGCCGCGCCCGCGGATCACCTGGTCAGGGGCTCCGCCGTTCGATGCGGAACCCAATCGCTCGTCCTCCCCGGCGACGCCCCGCTCGAACGGGACGTGCGGCGTCACCGTGTCGAGGTGCGTGTTCGCAACGAGGTGCGGCCCCGCGTCCGGCGCGGGCGAGCGCTTCTCCGCGAGCACGCAGCCGCCGGCGACGACCTCGCTGTCGACGCCGTGCCGGTCGAGCGTCTCGACGACCAGGTCGCGCATCTCGTCGACGGACTCGTGAGAGGGGGTCCGAACGGCGCGCTCGAGGAAGGAGACGGGATCGAACGAGGGGTCGCTCATCGCGGGTCGGCGGGCAGGCTCCCGGTGAACTCGTGGGCGACCGGACGGTCAGCCGTCGCGTGGTCCCGCGTCGGGCACCGTGATCTCGAGTTCGCCGCCCGGCGGCGGCTCACGGCCGACTCGCCGTCGATCAGGCCGAGCCGGCGCGCGGTGGCGACGACCGCCACGGCGCCGGTGCCGCAGGAGCGCGTCTCGCCCTCGACGCCGCGCTCGAAGGTGCGCTGGTCGAGGACCGCCGGCCCGTCGCCGCTCCCGTCGTCGACGACCGCCGCGAGGTTCACGTTCGCGCCCTCGGGGAAGACGTCGGCGTGGCGGACCGGCGGAGCGACGGCGTCGAGGTCGACCGCGCCGATGCCCTCGGGGCCGTCGCGGCCGCCGTCGACGAACGCCACGGCGTGGGGGACGCCCGTGTTCACGGCCGTGACGGTCAGTCCCGCGACCGGTTCGTCGATCAGCGGTTCGTCGCGGGCGACCGGGGCCAGACGGGGGTCGAACGTCGGCTCGCCCATCTCGATGGTCGCCGCGGTCGCGTCCCCGTTCACCGAGGCGCGCCGCGTGCCCGCCTGCGTGTCGATCATGAACTCGCGGTCGCCGGTCCGGTCGTGGGCCCACCGGGCGACGACGCGCGCGCCGTTGCCGCACATCGTCGCCGTCGAGCCGTCGGGCTGGACCAGCGTCATCACGACCCGTGTCGGGTCGAACCGCTCCTCGATACTTAAAAAGAGGACGCCGTCCGCGCCGCGGCGGCCGGCGGGCGCGTCGCCTCCCGTGCCGCTCGCCGCGGCCGCGCCGCGGTCGGCGTCGAAGTCCGCCCCGTTTACGCCCGTCTCGCGGTCGCAGTGAGCGCGCGCGAACCGCGCGCGGTCGCCGACGCTCTCCGCGGTCGCGTCGACGACGAGGAAGTCGTTGCCCGTGCCGTGGTACTTCTCGATCGGGACTGCGTGGGTGCTCATCGCTCCCCCTCCGTCTCGGGCGCCGCCGTCGCTCCTGAACGGTCCCCCGTCCGTTCGGCCGCCGTCACGTCCGTCAGACTCTCTCGTCGTCGGGCGACCGTCGCGGTTCCGTCGTCGAGCGCGACCTCCGCCGGCCGCGGTCGTGAGTTGTATTGGCTCGCCATCTCGTATCCGTACGCGCCCGCGATTCCGACCGCGAGGAGGTCCCCTCGGGCCGGATCGGCGAGCGCTCGGTCTCTACACAGGGTATCACCGGTCTCACAGATAGGTCCGGCGACCGTGACAGGGGTTGCCTCCCGCTCGTGGGGGGACGGGGCGTCGCTCCCGTCGCCGCCCCGTCCGCCGCCGAGGTTCCTGATCGGGTGGTACGCGTCGTACATCGCCGGACGCAGCAGGTCAGTCATCCCGGCGTCGACGCCGACGACGCGCTCGTCGGGGGTCGGCTTCACCGTGTTCACGCGCGTCAGCAGGACGCCCGCGTCGGCGACGACGTACCGGCCGAGCTCGATCGCGAGGTCGGCGCCCGCGGGCAGCGGTGCGACGGCCTCTCGGGTGGCCGCCGCGACCGCACCGAGGTCGAGCGGCGGCTCGTCCTCCTCGTAGGGGACGCCGAACCCGCCGCCGACGTCGACGTACTCGAGGTCTAGGGGGGCGGGCGCGTCGCCGTCCCCGGCCGCGTCGCCGTCGGGCTCCGCGAGCTTCCGCGCCAGCGCTCCCATCCGCGAGACCATCTCGCGGTGGCTGTCCAGCTGGTCGGGGTCGATGCCGGAGCCCGCGTGGGCGTGGACCCCGACCACTTCGAAGCGCTCGGCGGCGTCGCGGGCCGCCTCGGCGGCGCGGTCGTACGGGATCCCGAACTTCGCCGCGCCGCCGGTCCGGACCTTCGCGTGGTGGCCCGCGCCGACGCCGGGGTTCACCCGGACGCAGACCCGCCCGTCGTAGCCCCGCTCGGCGAGCCGGTCGAGGGTGTCGACCGCGCCGACGGTGACCGTGAGGGCGGGCTCCGCCTCGGCGACGCCGACGACGTAGTCGAGGTCGCGGGCGGGCGGGTTGACCGCGGTGTAGTGGAGCCGCTCGCCGCCGAAGCCGGCCGCGAGCGCGCGGTCGACCTCGCCGGCCGAGGCGCACTCGGCGTCGAGCCCGGCCTCGCGGACCGCTTCGAGGACCGCCCGTCCGGTGTGGGCCTTCACCGCGTACCGGTCGTCGGCGTCGGGGAAGGCGTCCCGGAGGCGCTCGCAGTTCTCGCGAACGCGGTCGAGGTCCTGCGCGTACAGCGGCGTGCCGTGCTCGGCCGCGAGGTCGGCGAGGCGGTCGGCGTCCCAGTCGCTCACGCGCCGGGCCGGGGGGTCGCCGTCGGCGGCGACGGGGCCAGCGGCGGAGTCGCCGTCGGCGGATTCGTCGGACGATCCGCCAGCGTCGCGGTCGCTCATTCGCGGAGGGCGTCCTCGCGCCGCGTCGCCTCCAGGGTGTCCTCCTCGACGTGGGTCGCGACGACCGCGGGCTTGTACGCGCCGCCCTCGAACAGGTCGTGGTCGCCCACGGAGGACTCCACCATCCGGGTGAACGCCCGGCGGTCGGCCGGGAGGTGGCCGTAGCGGACCTCCGCTTCGACGAGATCGTAGACGGGGATGCGGGGGGTGAGCAGGGTGTTCTCGCCGACGATGCTGTTCTCGCCGACGCGGAAGCCCGAGGTGACCCGGCAGCCCGCGCCGAGCGAGACGCCGTCCTCGACGACGACCGGCGCGTCCTCGACGGGTTCGAGGACGCCGCCGATCAGCGTGTTGGCGCCGAGCTTGACGTTCTCGCCGAGTTGCGCGCAGGAGCCGACCGTGTCGCAGGAGTCGACGAGGGTGCCGTCGCCGACGTGCGCGCCCATGTTGACGAACGAGGGGCTCATCATGATGCAGTCGCTCCCGAGGTACGCGCCGCGCCGGATGACGGTGCCGTCGGGGGTGTTGCGGGTCCCGCGCTCGCCGAGGTCGGCGGTGTCGCGGAGCGGGAGCACGTCGTAGTAGGTGACGCCGCCGTGCTCGCGGGGCTCGGTCTCGCGCAGGCCGAAGTTCAGCAGGATGCCTCGCTTGACCCACTCGTTGGCCTCCCAGGTGGTCACGTCGTCGCCGGTCTTCTCGTCGGCGCGGACCTCGCCCGCCTCCAGCGCGGAGAGGAACTCGTCGATCACGGCCGCGTCTTCGGCGGTCGCGTCGGCGGCGGTCAGTCCCTCCTGATAGCGGTCCCACAGATCGGATACGTCGGATTCGAGCGTCATTGCGTAGTGTAAGGATGAGTGTCGGTATTTATTCGTCGATATGCGGATGCTTCGTAGTTATTCGTTTCCGGCGTCGAGCACGTCGTCGAACCCGTACCAGCCGGGGTCGCGACCGGCGAGCCAGGCGGCGGCGTCGAGCGCGCCCTCGGCGAACACCCCGCGGTCGCCCGCGCGGTGCGTGAGCTCCAGCGTCTCGCGGTTCCCCGCCACGAGCACCTCGTGTTCGCCGGTGACGTCGCCCGCGCGCCGGGCGTGTACGCCGATCTCGTCGGGTTCGCGCGGCGCGTCGCCCTCGCGCCCGTGGACGCGCTCGTCGAGGTCGTCGCGGACCGACTCCACGTCGTCGAGGATCGACTTCGCGGTGCCCGAGGGGGCGTCGCGCTTCCCGTTGTGGTGCGTCTCGGTGAGCTCCACGTCGTAGCCGGGGAGCGCGGCCGCCGCCTCCCGGACCGCGCGGCGGAGCGCGGCGACGCCGCGCGCGAAGTTGGACGCCTTGAGCACCGGGACCGCGTCGCTCGCGGCCCGGAGGCCGTCGAGCTGGGCGTCCGCGAAGCCGGTCGTGCCGGTGACCAGCGGGACGCCCGCGTCGGCGCAGGCCCCGGCGTAGGCGACGGCCGACTCGGGGCCGGTGAAGTCGACGAGTGCGTCGGGCGTCTCGGCCGCGAGCAGCTCCCCGAGCCGGTCGGCGTCCTCGACGTCGACGCGCGCGACGGGCTCTGTCGCGGTGCGGTTGACCGCGACCGCGACGGCGACGCCCTCGCGGTCGGCGGCCGCCTCGATAACCTCGCGGCCCATTCGGCCGCCGGCGCCGGTGACGGCGACGGAGAGGGAGTGGGAGTCGGCCGCGCCGCCGCTCATTCGGCGCCCCCCGTTGCGGGCTCGACGACCTCCGGTTCGACGGTTCCGGGCGCGGCCTCGTCGTACTCGGCGAGCAGGTCACGCAGGACGTCGCGGCGCTCCTCGGAGAGCCGCGAGAGCGGCGAGCGGACCAGCGGCCCGCCCCGGTCGCGGATGTGCATCGCCTCCTTCACCGGAATCGGGTTCGTCTCGGCGAACAGCTCGCGGACGAGCGGCGAGAGCTCGTGGTGGAGCGCGCGGGCGCGGTCGTAGTCGCCGGAGAGCGCGGCGCCGACCATCGCGCAGGAGCGCTCCGGCTCGACGTTCGCAACGACGCTGATAGTGCCGGTGCCGCCGATGGAGAGCACCGGGAGCGTGAGCCCGTCGTCGCCGGAGAGCACGGAGAAGGACTCCTCGCGGGTGCGCTCGATCACCTCGCTGATGAGGTTCAGGTCGCCGGAAGCGGCCTTGTACCCCTGGATGTTCGGGTGCTCCGCGAGCTCGACCGTGACGTCGACCGGGATCGACTGACCGGTCCGACTTGGGACGTTGTAGACGATCTGTGGAAGGTCGACCTCGTCGGCGATCGTCCGGTAGTGGTTCAGGAATCCCTGCGCCTCCGGCCTGTTGTAGTACGGGGAGATGAGGAGGAGGCCGTCGGCGCCCGCGTCGGCGGCCCGCCGGGACAGCGAGAGCGCCTCGGCGGTGTTGTTGGAGCCGGTGCCGGCGATGACCGGGATGTCGTCGAGCGCGTCCCGGACCGTCTCGATCACGTCGACGTGCTCGTCGTGAGTCATCGTCGCCGACTCGCCGGTGGAGCCGACCGGGACGACCCCGTCGACGCCCGCGCGTTCGAGGTGCCGGGCGTTGTCGGCGAGCTGCGCGTGGTCGACCTCGTTATCGTCGGTGAACGGGGTCGTCATCGCGGGGTACACCCCCTCGAAGGGCTCGGTCGTCTGGTCTCGGTCCGTCTCGGTTCGGGCTCCGTAGGGCGTCGTGGTGGTCGCGTCTGTCATGGGTGCGCTGTGGGTGTCTGCGGTCGGTCGAACGCTGCTGCCGTCTGCGGTCGGCCAGTGTTCGTGGTCGTCTGCGGTCGGTCGGGAAACGAACGGTGCGCGCGGGTCGGGGGTCGTCCGGGACGGGGTCGCCACTCCCGCCGGCGGACGGCTCACGCGCGTTTTTTCGAGAAGAGCCGCGTCGCTGACGGCCTCGGCGAGCCGCGTCCGGACGCGGGTCGGATCACACCCGTACTGGACGCCTGTACCGCTTATAAGTTGTGTCTGTGGTCGAAACTGCCGCCCGGCGAGGCGCGCTCCCGGGACGCCGCGCCCGGACCGGGCACGCACACCTTTTAGGTCGCCGACGCGTCTTCACCGATCTCATGACCGATCCCGCCGAGTCGTCGACCGACCCGGACGACCCCGTCCCCCCGAGCGACGGCCCCGCGACCGACCCGGATATCCGTCCCGACACCGACGCCGACCGCCACGAGTACGACCCCGAGGCCGACCACGCCTTCCCCGACGACCGCCTCAACGAGATGCTCGACCGGTTCGCCGCCGACGCGGAGATCACCGCGTACCTGGAGGCGCAGAACGTCAACCCCGTCGACCGGAAGGGGTACAACGACCACGGCGCCAAGCACGTCGAGATCGTGCGGGACCGCGCGCTCCGGCTGTACGACCTGTTGAAGGACGGCGGCGTCGAGTTCAACGGCGCTCGCCAACAGGGGCTCGACGAGGCCGACGAGCCGGTGGTCATCGCGCTCGCGGCGACGCTCCACGACATCGGCCACGTCGTTCACCGCCACGATCATCCGTACTACTCGATCCCGCTCGCGGCCGACCTCCTCGACAGCCTCCTCCCCTCCTTCTACGACGTCCCGGAGCAGGTGCGCGTGAAGGCGGAAGTGCTCCACGCCATCCTCTGTCACCACACGGAGGAGCAGCCGCTGACGCTGGAGGCCGGGGTCGTTCGGATCGCCGACGGGCTCGACATGGAGCGCGGGCGCTCGCGGGTCCCCTACGAGGAGGGCGGGCGCGGAATCAACACCGTTTCCTCGCAGGCGATCCAGCGCGTCTCGCTGCGGGAGGGCGAGGAGACCCCCGCGCAGGTCGTGATCCGGATGAACAACGCCGCGGGCGTCTACCAGGTGGACTCGCTGCTGAAGGCGAAGATGGAGGGGTCGCTGGTGGAAGACCAGATACAGACGATCGCGATCAACACCCACAGCAACAGGGACGGGTCGGAGTCGATCGTCGACCGGATCGAGCTGTAGGCCGGCCGCCCCGTGTCGCGGATCCAGGTCGTTCCGCGTCGCGGATCCGGCCGCGCCGTGTCGTAACGGCTTTGCGCGTGGCCGGAACAGTGCGGGTATGACCGACGCCGACGCGCTGGCGGACTTACGGACCGGCGCCGACTACCAGTTCGGCGCCGGCGCGGGCCGCGCCCTCTTCCCCCCGGACGACCCGTTGACGGTCCGCCGGTCAAGCGGCGGCCGCCCGCGGCAGGTCATCGTCGGCGACGTCGACGACACCCCCGGGAGCTCCGAGGGCGACCGCCTCGTCTCGTACGGCACCGACGGGCGCTTCACGCTCGGGGTCGCCGGCGGCCGGCGGCTGCGGGAGGCGTTCGACCAGCCGCGACACCGGATGGTCGTCGGCGAGGAGAGCGAGCCGTTCGTCCGCGAGGGGCGCAACGCCTTCGCGAAGTTCGTGGTCGCGGCCGACGACGGGATTCGCCCCGGCGACGAGGTGCTCGTCGTCGACGAGGCGGACGCGCTGTTCGCGGTCGGCCGCGCGGAGCTCTCCGGCGCGGAGGCCGAGGCGTTCGCGAGCGGCGTCGCGGTGAAGGTGCGGAACGGGGTCGGCGGCGGCGACGCGGAGTGACGGAACCGCCGGCGACGCCGTCGGCGACCGAAACGACCATTCCCCGCCCGCGACACGCACGCGTATGCACGTCGTCGTCAACGCCGCCCAGAGCGTCGACGGGAAGCTCGCGACGCGGCGCCGGGAGCAGCTCCGCATCTCGGGCCCGGAGGACTTCGACCGGGTCGACCGCGTCAGAGCCGCCGCGGACGCGGTGCTCGTGGGCGTCGGGACGGTGCTCGCCGACGACCCGCACCTCACCCTCGACGAGGAGGACCGCCGCGTCCAGCGCCTGCGGAACGGCCGCCCCGGCCATCCGGCCCGCGTCGTCGTCGACTCGCGAGGGCGGACGCCGACCGACGCCCGGATCCTCGACGACGCGGCGACGACGTACCTGCTCGTCTCGGCGGCGACGACGGAGGAGCGCCGCGCGGCGCTGGAGGCGGCCGGCGGCGAGGTCGTCGCGGTCGAACCCGAGACCGACGACGGTCACGTCGACCTCGCCGCGGGGTTCGCGGCGCTGGCCGACCGCGGCGTCGACCGCCTGATGGTCGAGGGGGGCGGCGAGGTGATATACTCCTGTTTCGCGGCCGACCTCGTCGACGAGCTCCACGTCTACGTCGGGTCGATGGTGATCGGCGGTCGCGGCGCCCCGACGCTCGCCGACGGCGAGGGGTTCACCGAGGCGTTCCCGCGGCTTGACCTAACCGACGCGGAGCGGTTCGACGACGGGGTCGTGCTCTCGTACGAGGTCCGCGACGACGCGTCGTGAGTCCCGCGTGAGACCGCGGCGCCCGTCCGGCGGGGGCCCGGTAGACGTTTCATAAATACTGATGGGTGTGTGATCGGTCAGCACGGATCGGCGGGTATACGGCCCGTGCTACCGGGTTACACCCGATTCACCGAAGTCTTTATATGTCGGCCGGCGGTAGGATTTGGTACCAGAACGCCTCCGGCGCTGGTAGGATCGCACGCTGAAATGAACGGGAGCTCTTGTGAACGGCCCGACGCACGACGGCGAGCACCAGCCATCCCCGGAGCGGTGATGGAGAGATAAAAAATGGTAACGAAAGACGAAGTCATCGATCAGTACGACATCGAACCGATGGACGAAGCGGACAACGTAGACCTTTCCGAGGACGACCTCGACAACGGGTCGAAGGGACAGCTCATCAAGCGCGCCGGTCAGCTGCGAGACCGACGCAACGAGCTGAACCAGATGGCCTCCGAGCGCGCCTCCAAGCGCGACGACCTCAACGCGAAGACGCGCGAGAAGGTCGACGAGGCCCAGGAACACCGCGAGAAGCGCGACGAGCTCAACGAGCAGGTCCAAGAGCACAAGGACAAGCGCAACGAGCTCAACGCCGAGGCCAACGAGCTGTTCGACGAGGTCGAGGAGCTCAAACAGGACATGGAGCTCGGCTCCGGCAAGTCCATCGAGGAGCTCAAAGAGGAGATCGAGGACCTCGAGTTCCGACAGCAGACCGAGGTTCTCGACGCGGAGGACGAGCGCGAGCTCATCGAGAAGATCGACGAGAAGCGCGAGAAGCTCGCCGAGAAGAAGGACAAGGTCGACGACACCAGCGAGCTCGACGAGCTGGTCGAGGAGGCCGAGGAGGTCCGGTCCGAGGCGTCCCAGCACCACCAGAAGGTGACGGAGCTCGCGGACAAGGCCCAGGAACACCACAACCAGATGATCGAGGCCTACCGCGAGGCCGACGACATCCGCGACGAGGCCGACGAGATGCACGAGCTGTTCGTGGAGGCCCAGGAGGCCGCCGACCGACACCACGAGGACTTCGTGCGCGTCCAGAAGCGCCTGCGCGAGCTCGACAAGGAGGAGGAGCGCGAGCGCAAGGACGAGCGCGCGGAGAAGCGCGAGGAGGAGAAGGAAGAGGCCGAGGAGATCTACCAGAAGTTCAAGGAGGGCGAGACGCTCGACACCGAGGACCTGATGAAGCTCCAGAAGACCGGCCTGCTGTAACTCGGACGACGATTTCCCCCGGTTTTGCGGCTTTTCCGATTCCCCCAGCGACGGCTCCGAGCGCGGCGGAGGCGGTCGTCGCTCGCGCCGGTCCCCGCGGCGACCCGTAGCGCCACCATATAAACGGGCGCGCCCCCAACCGACGGTATGGAGAGCGACGCGCGTTCGGACGGACGGAACCTCCTCGCGGCCGCCGTGATCGGTGCGACGGCGACGGTGGCCGGCAGGCGGATCGTCGCCCGGCTCACCCGCGGTCGGTTCGGTGACGCCGAGGAGTACAACGCGGCGAAGGTGACGGTCTCCGGACCGATCGTCCGGAAGAGCGGCCGCCCCTCGCCGCTGTCGGGACCGGGCGGGACGACGGCCGACGACGTCGTCGAGCAGATCGAGGCGGCCGACGAGGACGAGGACGTCGAGGCGCTCGTCGTCGAGCTCAACACGCCCGGCGGCGAGGTGCTCCCGAGCGACGACATCCGGCGCGCGGCCGCCGGCTTCGACGGCCCCGCGGTCGCGTACGCGACCGACACCTGCGCCTCCGGCGGCTACTGGATCGCGAGCGGCTGCGACGAGCTGTGGGCGCGCGACGCGAGCCTCGTCGGCTCCATCGGCGTCGTCGGCTCCCGGCCGAACGCGGCCGGACTCGCCGACAAGCTCGGGATATCCTACGAGCAGTTCACCGCCGGCGAGTACAAGGACGCCGGCGTCCCGCTGCGCGAGATCGAGGAGGACGAGCGGGAGTACCTCCAAGGGATCATCGACGGCTACTACGACCAGTTCGTCGAGACCGTCAGCGAGGGGCGCGACATGGACCCCGGGGCGATCCGGGAGACCGAGGCGCGGGTGTACCTCGGAACCGACGCCCTGGAGATAGGGCTCGTCGACGAGCTCGGCACCGAGGACGACGTCGAGGACCGGCTCGCGGAGCTGATCGACGCGGAGCCGGAGATCCGCGAGTTCACGCCCGAGCGCGGGCTCGCGGAGCGGCTCGGCATCGGCGCGGAGCGCGTGGCGTTCGCCGCCGGCAACGGCGTCGCGAGCGCCTTCACGAGCGAGGGGGGCGAGGTCGACGTCGAACTGCGGTAGGCCGCGCCTCCGCTGCTGGAGGCCGCGCGACGGCCCCGCCTCCGCCCGGAATCGGCCCCGGCCCCGGCGAACCCCTCGCCGACGGAGAACTTTTTATCCGGGCGGATCGAGAGTCGAGGCGTGACGACGCTGGTCATCTGCATCGACCGATCCGGGGCGATCGGCCGGGCCACGAACGTCCCGATGCCGGTCGCCGGCTGGGAGGCGGTCCGGTCGCTCGTCACCGACGCCGGGCTCAGCGACCCGGAGGACGCCAGCGTCAACTGTCTGCTCGAGTCGCTTCGGGTCGCCCGCGACCTCCGGGACGAGCGCGAGGAGTCGGTCGTCGCGGTCGTGTCGGCGGAGAGCGACACCGCCGTCGGCGCCGACCGCTCGATCGCCGCCCAGCTCGACGACCTCGTGGACCGGTACGACCCCCGGGCCGCGGTCGTCGTCGTCGACTCGGCGGAGGACGAGCGGGTGCTCCCGATCGTGGAGTCGCGGATCCCCGTCGACTCCGTCGACCGCGTCGTCGTCCGCCAGGCCCGCGACATCGAGTCGACGTACTACCTGCTGAAGCAGTTCCTCGCCGACGAGCAGCTCCGGTCGACGATCCTCGTGCCGTTCGGGGTCGCCCTCCTGCTGTTGCCGGCGCTGTTCTACTGGTTCTCCCCCGCCGAGGCGGTCGCGGGCGTCGCGGGGCTGCTCGGCGCGGCGCTCCTCTACAAGGGGCTCGCGATCGACCGGTTCGTCGCCGGGATGCCGGAGCGCGTTCGGGAGGCGCTGTACGCCGGTCAGGTGTCGATCGTCACGTACGTCGTCGCCGCCGGGCTCGCCCTGGTGGGCGGGTTCTTCGGCGTGCTGTCGGCCTCGGAGCTCGGGGGCGCCCCGCGGCTCGTGGAGGCGATGGAGTTCACCTACGCCGCCGTCCCGTGGTTCGCGGTCGGGGGCGTGACCGCGGCCGTGGGGCGGCTCCTCGACGAGCTGATCCGCGACGAGGGGATCCGGACCCCCTACCTCAACCTCCCGTTCGTCATCGTCGCCGTCTCGCTCGTCGTCCGCGGGTTCGCGGGCTACTTCCTCGCGCAGGAGTCGGTGATCGACCCGTTCGAGCCGATCGGCGTGGGCGTGACGCCCGTCCAGCGGCTCGCGGCGTTCATCGTCGCGGGAATCGTCGTCTCGCTGATCGGCGTCAAGCTCGCGAGCGACGTCGGGACCGAGACGCTGGAGGACGTCATCGACGCGGACCGGGAGACGGACGGGAAGTGAGGGCCGGGGAGGCGAGGGCTCCGCACCCCGACCGCGCCTATTCCCGCGGTCTCCGCACCCCGACCGCGCCTATTCCCGCGGTCTCCGCACCCCGACCGCGCCTATTCCCGCGGTCTCCGCACCCCGACCGCGCCACTTTTCTCGGTCGCGGCCGCGTGAGCGCCCATGAACGTGTACGGACTGATCGGGAACCCGGTCGAGCACTCGCTGTCGCCGCCGCTCCACGAGGCCGGCTACGAGGCGCTCGGGATCGACGCGCGCTACGTCACCTTCGAGCCCGACGCCGACGCCGCGGCCGCGGCGGTCTCCGGCGCGGCCGACCTCGGCGTGGCCGGCCTCAACGTCACGGTGCCGTTCAAGCGCGACGTCCTCGACGCGGTCGTCGCCGCCCCCCTCGCCGAGCGCATCGGCGCGGTCAACACGGTCGACTTCGGGCCGCTGCGCGACGGCGACGCCGACCGCCCCCGCGGCTACAACACCGACGCGGCCGGCGTGAAACGGGCGTTCCTGTGCCACGACGTCGCGCTC